>DATMWB010000049.1:0-5909 GCA_035562735.1 Candidatus Methanoperedens sp. | reverse complement strand
TTGCATTTCTCGAATCTCTAAAACGCTTAGCAGGATCAATAGCTACAAAGACCACAGCTGTTAATGCGGCGATAATACCAATTACCACCAAAAGTTCAATTAGGGTAAAACCCAGTTTCTTTTTCATTTTGTAAAAAAAATATTAATAATTAATCAAGACCCAATATAAATATAGCATCATATTGTATTGATTCGTCAATGCTAATATTGTCATCGCTTACAGCGATTATTTCGACTAGCTTTTCCTTGTATTTTTCTCTTAATAATTCATTTTTAAAAACCAGCCGTGTTTCATCATAATCTTTACTTTCTGCATTGCCACTCTCTACCGACAAAACCCCTTTTTCCTTTAAACTGACCGCCATTTTTGATGCCAAACCAGCCTGAGTAGTTCCATTTTGTACCATAATCTTTATTTCCTCAAACCTTGTTTCTAAGTTGGCACTTTTACTTGATTCCTCACTTGAAATAGGGCTTGGTAATGGGGTCACTACTTTCAAATTATCTTCTTTCAAATCCTCGTTAAGCTTGTCTTTCATTTTTGGTAAAAATATCACTGTCATTATCACTAAAAATACCGCCAGCAACACAACTCCTAAAATTTTATATAAACCACTTCTATCCTTTTTTTCAGCCATAACCGACAAATTTAAACTATCCTCATCCTTACCCTTGATATCCGGTTTTTCAAGTATTCCCAATATTGGGTTTGGATCCCTCGTTGCTGCCACCGATTCCGTTTCCATGGCTTCAATCTTTATTGATAATTTTTTAGCCACTTCATTAATACTTACCTGAAACTCTTTTATTGGCGCAAAAACTATCACCTTTTGTTTTCCATCAAAATCATTGTCTACTTTATAGTCCCAAGTAAATTCTGAAAAATCTTCCGGAATATCGGCCTTAATTAACTCCTGTAATTTTCTTTTAAAACTTTCATCAATCTTTAATGGTGGGTCAATTATTTTTTCATAAAGATAACTTATTGAATCAGATAAAAGTAGTAAAACACCTTGGCCACTCAAATATTTCAAACCTTCTTCAGTTTTCTCAATCTCACTTGAAACAATTTCTTTTTCCAAAATTGGGGACGAATTTGTTGGTATGTCATAGACCTTTTGTCCAAAACGATGCCAATATATAACCTTTTTTATCCCTTTCATCTTAGATTAATAATAGCAAACTATTCGTCAATCCAAGTGGAAATTACAATAGTAGTTCCCCTATCCAAAATTATATTCAACCCCAATGGCGACATCTCTCCACTTATACCAATAGAGTAATCCCAACTTGTACCCACTTGGGAATTAGTTGTAATACTACAATTTCCCAGTGGGGTAACCACAGTTTCCGGCAACACTCCATTGGCATTCAATTTCAACAGTGATTCTTCGGCACAGGCATCTAATACTGCTTGATTACTTTTTACCCTCGTCTCTAGTAAACTCGCTTGACCATCAGAAATTGAAGTCAAAATCATCATACTTCCAAGCATTACCATGACTGCTCCCAAAACCACTACTGTAATAATTGCCGCCATTCCCCTTTTTTTCATCTCAATTCTACTGAATCTGTAATTGAACCGTTAGCCGCAAATTCAGCTCTGTTCGAAGTGTTTATATAATTACCCGTTATCGTATACCGAATATTTTGTGTTTTTGTATCTCCAGAGGATAAGTTTGTCACCGTAAAAGCAGAAATATTAATTAGGTTACTATTAAGCACACAAGGACTACTCGCCGGACAACTACCCCCACTTCCAAATCCCATTCTGATATTGCCACTATCTAAATCGAATACCGTTGGATTTCTCAAAGAATCTGTCATGGTCAAAGTCATACTTGTGGCAGTTGTTGAAGAAATTGACACCGCGTTTCTCAACTCATAATTAATTTTCTGAGATATCAAACGAAAATTTGAACTTACCTCTTGCTGTGATACCGTCTTACCCTTAAGAGACATTAAGTTAATTGACATAGTTACAAAGGCCGTCGCCACCAAGCTTAATATTGTCACATAAACTATCGTTTCCACTAAAGTCATCGATTTTTTCATATTATTGTTGCATATATGCAAATCCAAAAGGTGAAGTAATATTTTGACTCAAAGTTGTTCCAACGTTATTGGCATCTGCATTTGTCCAAGTAAAAGTCGGGGTTGAATTCATCACTAGTCTCTTCGCAAACAACCTGTTTGAGTTATCCGACAAGGTAAACATCAACCTGGAATTATCCAAAGGATCCATCACAATTTCATACCATCTCTGAGGTGAAGTAAAAGTTGTCCCCGGAGCCCAATCAGTCTGTAAGCCAAATGTTGCTCCTACTCCTCCAACATACCATCCCACATTTGTAGTATTAGAGTCGTTATAAACCACCACACTTCGAGATGTCCCCCCAGAAATCAACCATCCCGTCGACACCAATTTTGTGCCTGCTGTGGTTGGACTGTAACAAGCAGTATCTAAGTTTGGTCTTCCTGTCCATCCCACTCCACTCCAAGCTGCTGCCTGCAAATCCGAACCAGCATTTCCAATTGAAGCAAAAACCATTTGATCATTTGTTGGGTTTGCCGATAAATCCAAGCTAGTAGCATCATCTAAAAGTCCTGGGATTGTTCCTCCAGTTCCCCAAGTGCAAGATGAGGTCCCACCTGTACACACCCGATACCTCGTTCCATTTGTTCCATTTGTTCCTGCATTATTTCCCCATACCATCATCACGTCCCCCGAACTCGATTCATAATCAATATCAAAAGAATCTGTCGCTTGATACACTGTTGCTGTTGTTGTCCCAGTTTCCAAATTTGTCTCACTGGCACTACTTGGTTCATTTCCCAATACACTTCCACTCCAAATAGCTGCTGACAAAGCTCTAGCATTATCCGCCCAACTCACTGCAATTAAATTACTACTACTTCTCCTGTCCTGAGCCATTTTTACCCATTGTATCTTATTGCTCGTTCTCACTGGATCAAAAGTATTTTCACTACTCCAGCTCGCTGCTCCGCAATCACTACTCCCCAGCTTTGTCCTATATCTCAATTCATTTGTCGTCAAAGATCCATTTCCATAAACTATCAATATATCTCCACTATTCTTCTCATATTCGATATCAAAGGGTCTAGTTGTCGCTGTCACTCCAACCCCAGTTGTCCAATCCAATGTCCATCCTGCTCCGTTAAAACAATAGACATAAAGAGTTCCTGTATTATTCATCGCTCCCACTACAG
The DNA here is from genome assembly GCA_035562735.1 of Candidatus Methanoperedens sp. Lineage (GTDB taxonomy): Bacteria > Patescibacteriota > Microgenomatia > UBA12405 > UBA12405 > UBA12158. The sequence continues at coordinate 2,678 of DATMWB010000049.1, read as the reverse complement.
CTTCCGTTTTTGTTGGAGAAGTTTTTATAATCAAACTCCTTGGATTTGCCCCATTTGGTAGTTGTGCTTCACTACTAAAACCATTTGCTGTCACATTATATGATTTGATTTTGGGTACCGTTGATGTCCCCCTACCATAAACAATAATTCCATCTTCAATTCCCAAAATACCCTTTTTCCAATTAGTCAAAATTGTTTCTACTGCCACCGTCTTTGTCTGACCAATACTATAATTCCAGGTCACCCATGATTTGACGGAAAAAGTGTCTGGATCTGTTACTCCACCTGAAGCAATCAACGAACCCCCCACATCCCTTCTCGCTTTCGACACCGAAACTCTCCTCGAATATTTATCGGTTCTATCACTCGTCCCCACAAAATACCACAATATCCCACTACTTATTCCTATTCCCCTTGTTCCATTAGCCAAAATTGTAAAATTTTGATTTCGAATTGATCTCGCCGCTTCAAGCCCCTCTTCAGCCAATCTATTTGCCCTCATTGTTTCAATAGACAAACGATTTTGAACCATGATCGGGACAAAACTATTAAGTCCAGACACTGCGATTATTGAAAAAACTCCTACTGCTACCAGTATCTCCATTAACGAAAAACCCCTTCTTCTATTCAACACTTAATCCTCCTACCATATTCAAAATCAAATTAAAATTTTGCCCATTTCCACCCAAGGTAATACTTTGAGCACTACTAGGTTCTCCCCGAAAATTACTAAAGGTAAAATCAGACAAACCACTGATAGTCACACTATTTGGTAACAGATAATCATCTTTTATAGTTGGTGTACCACAACTACCTCCATACATTCTTATTGTCCGGCCAGTTAAACACACTCCCCAAGTTAAAGAATTTTTTTTAGAAATTGCATATGACTGGGCTTTTCTAATAGAACTAATCAGCATATTTTTTGCACTTTCAGCATTATTTTGTAAAAACAATCTTGAACTAGCTACCGAGCTTACTACCACCACTGACATAAACATTCCCACCACTACAATCAACTCTACTATTGTAAAAGCTTTTTTATTATCCAAGTGATCCAGTTAACTGATAGATAGGACCAATAATGGCTAAGGCAATAAAGGCCACCATTAATCCAATAACTATCAGAATAGCTGGTTCCATGATGGTGGTCAAATTTCTAGCCGTTTCTTCAATGTCATCTTCATAAAACTCGCTCACATAGTTCAATGATTCGTCAACTGAACCTGTTTTTTCCCCCACTGCCACCATATCGGCCACAAGCCTAGGAAACAATAACTTACATTGCGGTTTTCCCAAAAATTCACTAATACTGACCCCTTTTTCCAAACTATCTGACAAACCTACTATCGTCCTTTTATATTCGAAGTTTACTTGTGATGAACCGCATATTTTTAAGCCTTCAAAAATAGGTAAACCACTTCTAATGAGAGTCGACAAATTCCTTGAAAAAGTCGCCACTTCCCTTTCAATTAACAGATGTCCAATAAAAGGTACCTTCAAAATTTGTCTATCCTTCCACAAGCGAATTGGGGGAATTCTTAATATAAAAGCTAAAGAAACGATAATTGCTAAAATTATTCCAAAAAAGATAACTCCATAATCTTTCATAAAATTTGCCAGCCATAAAAGTAATTTTGTACTCGTCGGCAACTCGGCATCAAAGGCAGAAAAAAAGTCAACCAATTTTGGCAAAATAAACAAACTCAAAAAAGCCGCCAAAATTCCCGTTGCTGAAAGTACCAAGCCTGGGTACATCAAAGCTCCTTTTATTTTTTTCTTTAGTGCATAATCCTTACTCAACTGTTCCGCCAAATAGGCCAAACTATCATCCAAATTTCCCGTTGACTCACCTACTTCAATTATCCCTAGATACATTTCATCAAAAATTCTTGGAAAAATTGATAGTGATTCGTGAAAGGACGAGCCATCATCAATCTTTTGCTTTACTTTTAATAAAACTTTTTTCACCTCTTTTGAACTTGATTGATCAGCCAAATTTTCCAAAGCCTCAGCCAAACTAACCCCAGCCTTTATCATTACCGCCAAATGTTTTGTTAGAGTAATTTTTTCGACTTGTTTTATTGCCATAATTATATTTTAGTAACTCTTAACACTTCTTCAAGTGTAGTCACTCCCAAAAGTACTTTTTTTAACCCATCTGAAAACATATCTTGCATTCCCCCTTTTGCCGCTAACCTAGCAATGGTTTCTGCTGATTCCTTGGCAATAATTGCCTCTCTAATACTTTGATCAATTGGCATTACTTCAAAAATACCGATTCTGTCACTATATCCAGTATTATGACAAAATTGACAACCTTTACCGTGATACACCCTGAGTGTTTTTTTGTTTCCAAATAATTCTTCAACCGTCTTTTGATCAATATTTAATTTAACCAAATCAGAAGAGCTTATCTCCTGTGAAATTCTACATTTTTGACATATCTGTCTAACCAATCTTTGAGCAATAATACAATTTACAGATGAAGCTATAATAAAAGGCTCAATTCCCATCTCTACCAAACGTGGAATTGCCGTTGCTGCATCATTTGTATGTAAAGTAGACAAAACCAAATGTCCTGTCAACGCCGCCTGTGAAGCAATTTGAGCCGTCTCCTGATCACGAATTTCCCCCACTAGAATGACATTTGGATCCTGACGAACAATTGATCGAAG
>DATMWB010000048.1:0-46138 GCA_035562735.1 Candidatus Methanoperedens sp. | reverse complement strand
ACTACCAAGACTTGAAGACCAAAAAAGTCCTGAGGCTTGTTGGAATATATTATCTTTTGGTGGAGTTAAACATGGCCCACAAAATGCAGCAACTTTAGGATGTATTTTTATTTGTCTATATATATTTTTGAGCCAGTTTTTATCTGGATAGGAATCGTCATCAAGAAAACATAGATAATTCCCTTTTGATAATTTGGCGCCAATATTCCTTTTTAAACTTGGGTCAGGTTGTTTGGAAATTTTATCGGTAATGACAAGAGTTTCATAATTTTTATATGTTTGTTTTTCAAGACTTCTTAAAGTTTCCTTTAAATAATCGTTTTCACTTCGAACTGGAATAATAATTGAGAAAAATATTTTTTTCATATTAACCGGTATTGATTCTCATTTCTAATTCGGGATCATAAAGCCAACGACGACGGTTTTTGTCTTCGTAGTACTTTAATATCTTAAGTCTATAAAACACAGCAAGTGCGTCACGCAAACAATTGAGAACTATTTTTATGCCTGTAGCATGGGTTAAACTTTGAAAGTCGTAATTTAGTTTTATAGGAGCTTCGTAAATTTTTTTGTAGCCTAAATGATTCGCGACAGATAAAATCTCAAGGTCAAAGGCATAACTTTTTACTAAAAGCCTTGGCAAGACCTTTTCTAGAACTGGTCGGCGGAATATTTTTAAGCCAGCTTGGGTATCACGGACATCAATATTGAGTAGATATTTTGAAATGATTCTAGCTCCAAAACTAATAATTTTTCGCTCAAAGGGATAATTAACTTGGGAAGCAGGATGACGTTTTGAACCAACAATTATATCTGCTTGATACCACTCCATGTGTTCTAGAAGCATTGAAATACCATTGGGGTCTATTTCCATTCCCGAATCAATAAATGCAACATAATCCCCTTTTGATCTGGCCATGCCGTATCGAAGGGTGTAACCCTTGCCATGGTTGTGGGGGTAGCCGACTACTTGGAGATTTTTTAAATGACATTTTTTGGCTTCTTTATATGTTGAATCAACTTCAGTTCCATCAACAACGACGATAAGCTCGTAGGGATAACGAATTTGATCTAGAGTGTCATAAATTGAGTAAATATCTTGTCTAATTGTTTTTGATTGTTTGTAGGCTGGGACAATAACCGACAAAAAATGGTTATTATTTTTTTTCATCAAACTCGATTAAACGGTAAAGGGCAAGTGTTTGGATAGCAGTTTTTTTCCAAGAGAAGTGTTTGGCTCTTGAAAGTCCTAGGAGGGAATATTCTTGTCTTAGCTTGGTGCTTGACCAGAGTTTTTTTAGACAATCGATTAGTGAGTCTTTTGAATAGGGATCGAAGTATTCGCCATTAAAATCCATTATTTCAGGTAGACAGCTGTCTTTTGAATAGGCAACAGGGGTACCGCATTGCATGGCTTGAACAAGGGGGAGACCAAAACCTTCCGAAAATGAAGGTTGACAATATATGGTGGCCAAATTAAAGAGTGGTGCCAAGTCTTCATCTGGAACATATCCTAAAAGTGTTAATAGATTGCTTCGCTTCGCTCGCAATGACTTCTCAATTGATTGAAGCCAGTGAATATCCCGAGTCCAGGGGTGTTTGGGGACTTCTTTTACAGCAGCTCCTCCAGCAATTACCAAGGGGTAGTTTAATTCAAGGCAAGCTTTGACAAGAGTAGGGATATTTTTGTTCCAATTTATATCTCCCAGATAAAAGACAAACTTGTCAGGAAGGTTATATTTTGTTTTTATTTTTTTTAGTAATTTAATGTCAGTTATTTTTTTAAAGTCAGGCGTAGCGGCAAGATAAGTTGTGTAAATGTTTTCAGGAGAATAATTGATATGATCTAATATTTGATATTTTGCTGTATGGGAGGGACAAATAATGTATTTGGCTTGCTCTAAACGATGTTTTTGAATTAACCATTTTAGTTCACCTTTTAGGCCAACTGGAAAGTGCTTTTTAAAGGCACGAGGAATTAAGTCATGGCAAGTGACAATAAATTTTTTATCTGTTGAAGGCAGTGTTAATTTAAAAGGATCAAAATAAGGATAATGGATTAAATCAAAATCAGTTACGAGTTTAGAGTTATCAGTTACGAGTTGAATTTCATAGTGCCGATAATCAGAATTTGTTTTGATTTCCTTTTCTAAGGCAGCAACGAGATTTTTGGTATAGTAACCGACTCCTCGGGTTGAATTGCCATCATTAAGGGGGCTGATATCAATTGCAATATTAAATTTTTTCATGTCGGTATTCATAGAGTTTTATGTAGGCCAAAGGAAAACGGAGGGATGAGTACCAAGAAAAAACAAAACCAGGAAAACCATCAAGATAAGCGCGATGTCGCAGATAAGTAAGAAGAAACCAGTGAATGGGCTTTATTAAAAAATATATTATAAAATTTTTAGGACAAAGTTTGACTTTATTTTCAAGCAATTCTTGAGCTAATAGTGAAGTGTATCGATCATTTCTTAGTAAATATCGACTAAAAGTCGGATCGGCGTAATGCAATAAATCTTCTTGGAGGGTGGCAACATCACCCTTTACTTCGGCCTGCTCGTGGACATTTTTACAAGGAAGCTTGGCAAAACCACGGCGATACAACCTAATGGTTGGATCAGGATAAACACCACCTTTCTTTAAAAATCGTGATAAAAAGAAATTTTGTCTTTTTATCCAAAAACCTTTGTATTTTGTATCCTTGATGGTTCTTATTATTTCTTCTTTTAACTTTTCACTTACAACCTCATCAGCATCGAGCTGTAATATCCAATCGTTTGTACAGGCGTCAATAGCTTTCTGCTTGTTGATATGAAACATAGTAGGATTACTTGTAGAAATTACTTTTACATTCTTAAATTTTTGGGCAATTTTTACAGTAGCATCACTTGAGCTTCCGTCGACTATGATTATTTCGTCAACCCAGTCTGAGACTGCATCAAGACAACGCTTGATGTTTGCTTCTTCATTGTATGTAGCTATAGCAACTGAGATGTTTGTTTTCATTAGTTAGTGTATATTCTAAAGCTTTGTCCGCTTTTTTCAAAATCAGAAGCGTCAATTATTAAAGATGAGGAAGGAATATCGCTTGGAATACCAAAGTGAATATTGTCAATTTGTCGGACAGTTGAAAAGCCAAATTTGTCAGGAGGAGTTAATTTTATTTGTGACTGAATCTTTATGGGATCATAAAGACTATAAAATAAATAAAGGATATATGGTTGGTCGTACTTGTCAGTTAAATAGATATTTTGATAGTTGTCTTTTTGTGATTCAATAAATGGTACTATCTCTGAAAATCCAGAATTCCAGGCAAAAGAATAGCGTTTGGGTGAATGCTGATAATAAGAATCAAGATAATAAAGAATTGAGACAAAATAGAGAAGATAAAGAAGAATTTTAATAAGGGTATTTTTAACAAGAAGTAACTGATATAAACCAAGTCCGGTAAAAATTGATAAAGGGATGGTCATTGGTAGAGCTCTGAGGGCTGAGGGGGCTTGAAAGGTCATTGATGAGGCTAAAGGAGATATGATCAAAAAACAAAAAGTTAATTGTTTGAAATGTTTGTATTTTGATTTTAAAAGAGCAACAATACCAAGAAGTATTAGAGGAAATTCTATTAGATATAGTTGCCCCATGTCTGGATTTTTTGATCGTGGTACTTCATCACCATTGATGAACAAAAAATTTAAATTGAAATGGGAAGTATATTTTTCTAACCATGATTGGCCATACAATACTCGACGATTATGTAAGATGCGAGTAAAGAGGCTTAAAGATGAATGTTGATTTAATAGTTCCTCAGATCTTGATAAGGGGCCTTTGTCGGCAGTAATACCAACTCCACCAAAACGAGTGGTGCCACCGTTTTTTAAAAAGGATATGGCTACTGGGGAAATAAGTAGTAGACCAATAAATATGGCAATTAAAAATTTATAATTTAATACTTTTTTGAAATTAAAAATAATTATTATCAGAAGTAGAACTGGGGCAACAAGGCGAGCCGAGTGGTATGTGGCTAGGGAAATAACTAAAGGAATGGGAAATAGATATACATATTTTTGATTATTGTTTATAAGATAAAGGTATAGCCAATAAATTCCTAAAAGTAGGAAAAATAATGCGGTGCTTGATTCCCAGGCTCCTCGAGAAAATTGAAGATGCCAAGGATTAATAGCTAGAGCAAAGGCGGAAAGGGTTGATAGTAAATAGTTGTTAGTAAGTAGTAAAAGAAGACGATATAAGACAAAAACTGTTAGGACAGAAAATATTAAATTAGGGAATCTGACAGCTAGAGGTGTAAGACCAAAAATTTTTACAAAGGGCATAGCCATATAAACATAGGCTCCAGGTTTATAGTCTCCAAAAGATTTAAAATGAAGAGGGTAAGAAGCACCATGCTCATCTTGGCCAGTTTTCAAAAGTGAATAGGCATTGTACCCGAGGGCGGCTTCATCAGGATTTAGTGATGGTAATTTTGCAATTTGCCATGATCGAAGAAAAAGTGCCAGTACTAGTATTAGAAATATTTTAGAAATTTTTATACCCATAGAAAGTTGAAATACTATTAATTGGTGATAGTGGAGTTAATTTTTGTCTATCTATTCCTTGAACGATAGTGTCATCATAAGAAAAAATTCCAAGTACGCGATTTTTTTGAAGTAATAGATGATTGTAATTAGGATTTTCAAAAATATAGTTGTCGACTTGGTGAACTTTTCCAGTATCAATAGTATCAGCCGAAAGATGATTTTCTAACTGATATTGTTGGGGCGAGTAACGACTATAAAATAAATAGTAAATATAGGGTTGACCATAGAAGTCGGTAAAGTAATTTAAAGTCTGATTATTGTTGGAGTCCAAGGCATAATTTACAGCTTCCTTGTAGCCATAGAGCCATGCTTGTGGCGATTTTTTTATCATGTGGATGTGGTACAAATCGAGATAGGAAATGAAGGAAAGAAGAAAAGATAAAAAGATAAATAGTTTAATAGATAAGTAGAAAAACTTATTCTTTTTTAGAAATTTTAATGTTGAGATAATACCTAGAGCAGCAAAATAACATAATGGAATAGAAAAATTCATAATTCGAGTGGCTTGAATTTCGTCACGAGTTAGAGATGCCGGTATGGGGGCAACGATTAACCATAAAAAGAAAAATAGATTAATAGATGAAAAGTTTTTTGATGAGTAGTTAGTAGATAGAAATTTAAAAATTCCAATAATAAGGAAGATTATGGAAGGGAACAAGAGAACACCAGTGTAAGGGGCGCTATGACGAGGATTTTGCCAATCTCCTTGAGTTAGAAGAAACTGGGGTGAAAAATGATTGAAGTAACGATAGAAAAAGTTTCTAAAGAAAAAGACAATGTCGTTATGCAAAAGTTGATAGTCAAGATTGTTTGTTTCAGATTTTATTAAGTTGACCTCCTGTGTATTTCTAGGGTATGAAAATAAGCTGACTACCTCAAGCCTATTACCTTGTTGTTGAAATAAAATTCCATAAAGAATTGGAAGAGAAAAGATAAAAAGTGGAAAAACAAATTTTAAGAAAAATTGTTTACTAAAAAATGTCTTTGAATAATTTGTTAAGAATAAGCTAGCAATCAACAATAGACTTGCTAGTTTACCTGATTGATAGGTAAAAAGCGTTAAGCCAAATATCAGTGATGAGTAGATATATTTTTTTTCAAAAAAGAGAAAGGAGGCAATTAAAAGTTCAAAGGTTAAAATATTGGTTTCCCAAGCACCTCGAGAATAATGAATGTTATAAGGATTAAAAGCGATGATTGCGGCAAAAATTATGGGTAAATATTTATTTTTGGAATACTTTTTTGTGAAAATATAGGCAACAAGAGGTAGAAGAGAACCCAACAATACCGAGGGAAGACGTACGGCCATGGAACTAAGACCGAATAAAGCTACAAAGGGAAGAGTCAAATAGATATAAAGCCCCGGTTTATAGTCACCAAAGGATTTAAAGATTAAAGGTAAGAACTGTCCATGTTCATCGCGAGCAGTTCTTAAAATAGAATAAGCATTGTATCCAATTGAAGCTTCATCCCAAAGGAGAGGTGGGTAAGAAATGTTATAGATTCTTACAGCAAGACCAAAAAGTAAAATCAATAGTAATAAAAGTTTTTCCCTACTCATTAACGACAAGCTCAAAAGCGGCTTGACCATTTAAAAAATTAATATTGTCTATATTTTTAATACTTTTCTTGGGATGGTTTTGGGGAGAGGTTACTAACAAAGAGTTTTGGGGCAAGTCAAGGCTGGGTATTTCCCAATCATTTATAAAAATAAATTTGTCAAAGGCGTTGACCCAATACCAGTCGGCATGGAAATCCCAATTTTTGTTGAGATCCTCCTGGTAGGACTTTGGATTCCATGGCCAGTAAAATAATATAAATTCATGGGCTTCACCGTATTTTTTTGTAATATATATTTTCTGATAATCTGAGTAATTTGTTTTAATTTTTTCAACCATTTCCTGGTAACCGTATTGCCAATTTTGAGAATACTCTTGATTGTAGCGAAGATATTTTGACCAATAAGAGGCAAATTCTAGAAAAAATATGAGAATAATTAAATAAAATATTTTTTTATTTTTTAAGAAAGAGATGCCATAACTTATTGCTAGAAAATAAAATGGAAGAGCAATAGTGGCTCTTATGGAAGGGAAATCCCCTACTGTCAGGGCTGCAGGAAGCAGTGATATCAAAAAGGGAATAAAAAATTGTCGAAAACGAAAAAGTCCAACGTAAAAAAATGGAATTAGAACAATAAATAAAAGACCCGTTTTGGGAGGATTAAATTGATAATTTGCTGATCCTTGAAAAAATATGGGTAAAGGATTGACTAAATCGAAATAATTTCTTGAGAGCTGAAAGACAAAATAAACCACTTTGTTGTTGACAACTCGGTTTAGAATTGGAGGTCCAGTAAAGAGGCGACGTTCTTCATTTATTAAATTTATTGAATTGGGGTTGATGATACCTACCCAACGATTTCTGGCTGTTGATTCGGGTGAAAATAAGTTGAGTAAATTGGGTATGGCAAAGACAAGGAAAAGAAAGAGAGCAAAAAGATGAATTTTGGTTTTTAATTGTTTCCAATAATATATAGAAAAATAGCAAAGCAACATAGGAACAGCTATACGGGTGTTGTGATATGAATAAAGCGACATCCCAAAAAATAAAGATGATAAATAAGCATGCTTTGGTTTTAACAGTGATTTGTAAAAATAATAAATACCAGCGATAAAGAAAAACTGAGACAAATTTGATTGAAAAACACCACGTGAGGGAAAGAGAGTCCAGGGGGAAAGAGCGGCTAAAAGCATGTTAAAAAGAGCTAATTTTTCATTTTTTAAAATTAATTTTGCTAATAGGTAATTAAAAACAACAAATAGAAGTCCAAAGATAGCCGCTGGTAAGCGAATAGAAAATGCATTTAAACCAAAAATGGCGATAAAGGGCATGGTGAAATAAAGATTGGCAGCAGTGGGAAAATCACCATAGGCTCGAAAATTAAAGATGGGCCACGATTGACCCCACTGATCCTGTCCAGTTTTTAATAGTGAGTACGAGTTGTATCCATGAGAAATTTCATCCCAATTTAAACCTGAGGGAAGGCTATCAAGTTTCCATAGGCGAAAAAATAGAGCCAAAAGAAGAATCAATAAAAAGATAATTTTGTTAGCGTTTTTCACGGATTATTAATATTATAAAACTCCCAAGGGTGATGAGAGAAAATAGATTGGCAAAGATTCGTATGGGGGTATTTTTGAAACTTAGTTGATAGTGGTGTTCACCCTGTGTTAGTTCTAATTGGATTAAACCCAACTTTTCGTCAATTTTAAATTCTGAATTGTTACCATCAACAAGCAATTCCCAATTGGGAAAATAGACTATAGGTAGATTTACTAGAGCTTTTTGGGTTGAAACAGAAAAATAAGCCTCTGAATAATTGCTGTTTTTGTAATATTTAATGAAATCAACTTTTCCGCTTAATACGGTGGGTATGGATGGAGCGTACGATAAAGGATATTCTTGTCCATAGTTTGGCCAATAGTCCATGAGACCTGCGGCACTTTGTCGAATTAACTCGGCATGACTAAGTTTGCTTTGGTCAGAGATGGTGGTATACCAGATATCTTCTCTAAAGTATGAATAGTTAAGACCTAGAGTTAGGATAATGGTGCCTATAAGTAGGGGTAATCTTAAATTATTTTTTACTGATTGGATTAGACTGGCACTAATAAGTGAAAGTGAAAATATGCTTAAACCCAAAAATCTCCAAGGAAACTGAAAATATGACATAAAAGGAAAAGTCTTCCAAATGAAAGTAGATTTATTGTGGGTAAGAAATAAGGCAAAGATTCCAATTAAATAGAAAGTACCAATTAAAGTTCTGTGTTTTATATTTTTATTTAAAAATATTGAGATAAAAAGGATAGTTGAAAATAGAAAGACAATTCCAACTTTAAAAGATAGACCGTCTATGGGACCCCACATTGAACCAGAATATCCCCAATAATTTGATATGAATAGTTCTTTTAGAGTGGTGAAATGAATAATGTAATTAAAAAATCCTTGGGTCATGGTAGTAACAGTGGTTAAATTCTTTTCAAAAAAAGCAGGGAGAAGATAAAAGGAACAAAGTGCACCGGACCAAAGTAGGGTTCTAAAATAAAATTTAAATTTTCTTGTAATCGCTGAAAATACAGTAAGTAGGGGTAGAATATATATAAGACTAAGGTTGTGACTTAAAAAAACTAAACTTAAAAATAACACTGAAAGTTTGGTTTTTTGCTTGTAGAGACTCCAAAATACCAAAGGAAGAAGTGATAAAGACCATGTTTCACCAATTGCTCCTCGAACAAAAGTATTTACAGCTTGGTAGGGTGCAAGCGCATAAAGAGAGGTGGCCAAAAAGCCACCCAAAGAGCCAAAGAGAGCTGAAGCAATTAGATACATCCCAAATGTTTTTAGAAAGGCTGGAACAATAAAGGATATTTTTACGGAATCTATAAATGAAAAACCAAAAAGGTGAAAGATTTCAGCGACAGTATAAGGTAGAGGTGAGTAAAAATTATATAGTGGATAGCCATAGCCAAAACCACCATCAGCAATGTATCGGCAAGGAATTTGTCCATCACGAAGACATTGATCAAATTGTTGGAGTCTAAATACTTGAATATCATCCTGCATGGACGGATATCCAGGACGTAAAAGGCGCCATGATGAAAGTAGACTAATCAGAATTAGAATTATTATTTTTAATTTATTGTTCATTGGTAAATAAAGCAAAACCCTCAGAATTAATATATTTTTTTTCAATTGTTTCAAGAACTCTTAAAGATTCAGGAATTTGATAGATTTCAGACTTTGGCAAAACATAAATCGTGTTTTGAGGGAACTTTGAAATATTTGACCAATTTATACTGCCAAAATAATATTTATCATCAAGCTTTTGACCTGAAAAAGAATCATCTGAATAACTAATTAAGTGACTTTTGATTGAATCCCCTTTTTCCAATTGATAAGGTTTGTAAAAGAGATAAAAGGATACAAAGGATATATATGAGTCAGAGAAGACAAGAGGATTGTCTGGATATTTATGAGTCAACAAGACAGCTTCTTTCATACCCCAATTCCAAGCCATAGCAGAATCCTGAGGATAGTCGAATTTGTAGTAATGCCAAAAGGATGCGAAAGATATGAAATATAAAAATACAATTGCAGGCAAGGTAAACTTGTGTAAATATTTTATGTATAAAATACCCTGATAACTCAAATAGATTAGTGAGGGCAACATCAAGATTAACCTAGTGGCATGAGCACCAGTTGAATCACGAGTTAGAGCAAAGGGTATAGGAGCAAGAATTAAAATCCAAAGAAATAAATTTCCAAGTTTGTCCTGGTGTCGATTTTTTAAAACATTAATAATTCCAAAAATAATTAAGAAAAAATCAAGAAAATACAATAGACCATGGTTTCCAAAACCATGGCGCTGATTTTGATCACCTCGTATAAATAAGAATTCAGTTGAAAAGGCAGAAAAATAATTCTCTAAAAATTTATCTAGAATTAAGACATATTTATTATGAAATAGCTTTGAAGAAAGTGAGGGACTGACTCCAGTTAGATTTTGATGAGTTGTGAAGATGTCAGCATATCGAAGGTAATCTACAGTACTAGCTAGTTGTGGTTCAGAAAAAATACTAATGTAGGAAAATCTAAAACCGGACTTGCCTTTAAAGGTGTCGACTAATAGAGGTGACAAGATTAAGGTTCCAAAAAGAAGAGCTATAAATATTTTTTTTGGTTTTAACTTGATTAATTTTGGAAACCAAATTATACCCAATAAGACGGCCAATAATATTAAAAATAGTTTACTGGTACTATAAAAATATGGGGACAAGGCAAAGAAAAATATTGAAAGAAGCAGATGTGAAAAACGTGAATTTTGAGTAAATTTTTTCCAAAAATATATGCCAGCCAAAAGTACCATAATCATCCCCGAGGCTTCAAAGGCAATTCGACTGTAATGGATAGCCCAAGGGGAAATAGTAAGTAGTAAGGAAGGGATTAGTGAATTAGTTAGTAGGTAGACAAGATAAATACTTATGACACCAAAAATTACCGATGGGAGACGGGTTGAAAATTCTTTATCGGGGATAATTTTTTGAGCCAAAGCTACGGAGTAAACGTATAGTGATGTTCGATAATCTCCAAAGGATTGGAAATGAACTGGATTCTTATTACCGTAATAATCGGTTTTATTTTTATTGAATACTTCAGCTTGATAACCGGCATCGAGCTCGTCGTAGTAAAGTGAGGGTGGCAAGGTACTGAGATTATAACTACGAATAATAACGGCAAATATCAATATTATTAAGATAGCTATATTTTTGAACACTAAGGATATTTTATACTAAGAAATACAGTTTTTATCGAATGGAAACAAATTTTTGACAGAATTCATTCTTTGTAAGTGACTCGGCTCGCAAGTCGTTGATTGTGAGTGGTAAATTTTCTTTTGAACTTTTTTCAATACATGTTTTCCCAAAATATATTTTATATAAATCTCTTTTATCACCTAAATGGTAAATTGAAAAATATTTATCCGTTGATAAAGAGGTAGCAGAAATTTCACTGTCTAAAATATAAGTAGTATTTTCCTGAGTTTTTTCAGGTAATTTGTCACTTATTGTAATACTTCCCCATTGAAAAAAACGTTTCTCTGGATGTAAAAGATATTGGTTTTTTATCAAAGAAAAGTTTTTGTAGTTATACTGATTTGTAAAAAATAGATAATTTCTAAAGAGTGATTCAGGCTCGTTGGTAGCAATATATATTGGGGTCATATTTGCTTGCTCATGTTTTACATAGTTTGAAACTAGACGTCGAGAGATAAAAAATCCTTCTGGTTGATAGATAGGATATTTGTTGAAATATATGTCGATAAAATTGATGAAAAGAAGAGAATATATAAACACAAACAAAAATTTGAGTATTTTAGATTTTGCTAATTGCCAAAATTGAAGAGTTCCAGCCCCTAAAACAATCATTAGAAATGGGTATTGAAATGAAGAGTGGAAGGCATAGGAAGGAAGCTTGTCAATGCGAATTGACTCGGGAATTGGTGAAAGCATTATTAAAAGCGAAAGTAAGTAAAGAAAAGATCGATGGTGATTAAAAAGATAAATAAGACCAAAAATTAGTAGAAATATGTCGATGTAATAAAAATATCCCATTTTCCAAAGAGAAATCATGAAAGTATGATCACCGTCTAGAAATAATATGTCCGTAGAAAAATTGTATAAATATTTGTTAATAAAGTTTCTAGCGTAAATTGTGTATCTATTAGTAAAAATTGTATTGAATGGAGTGACAAGAGATTGGTTTCTTTCACTTATGACTTCGTTAACTATTGAATCGGACGAGGGTAAGGCTAACTCAGATTTTCGATTGCTTATTGAACTACCTGAAAGGTTTAACAAAAACTGAACAGTAATAGAAACTGCAAAAAGAACATTAAAGATAAATAGTTTAGTAAATTTTTTGTGGTGAATTATTTTCCATGAATAGAATGAAACAAATATCATAAATGGTAGATAGATAACCTTTGTTCCGATATATCCATTGAAGGCAAAAAGAGATGTTAGGGCAGAAAAAACAATATACCATCGCCTTGGAAAGCTTTGTAAGTACATGGTTAGAACAAAAAAGAATAATGCGACTGGAGCATCAAAGGAGGTCCGGTTTACATAAATACTCCATGGGTTTATGGCAAAAAGGAGTGCTGTAAGGAGGGCTAAATTTATATTTTTAGTGTATTTTTGGGTTATTTTATAAATTAAGTAAATTGTTAAGACACCAACAATAACATAGGGTAACCTGATAAAAAACATCGATGAGGGTAAAATCCCCATAAAGGGAGCCATGAGTAAAATAGATGTTTCTGAGTTAATAGATTTTAAAATTTCATGAAATATTTCATTGTTCCAACCCTTAGTTACCAAAATAAGAAAGTTATAAAAAACCGATTTTGCATTTAAGACGAAATAGTATTCGTCATTACTAATACCGGTGGGTATTCTGTCGAGAAAGATTAGCCTTAAAAATAAGGCCAACAAGACTATATAGATGATAATTTTTGATTTTTTAAACACTTTTATGGTAATCGCTTATCTTTATTTCTTTTAATATGGATTTATTTTATACTAAAGACAGTGAAAAAAATAATATTACTAGCAAGTATCGTATATTTTTTATTGGCACCAATTAGCTACCACCCTGACACAAAGCTAACGCTTAGGTATCCGGCATTAGAAAATTCAAGTGTGTGGGATATTTATTCTTATCTTGATTCCCACAACCTTGATATTCCTGATTTTCATTATCCACCGGCACATTTTTGGTGGCTCAAGCTTCATTATCCTATCTCTAAAATTATAGCCGGAAATGGTTTTGATAAGTGGTTAGACTTGGATAGTGTTAATTCTAATTTTGACAATAACTCATTTCGATATAATTTAGCTGTAAAATTTCCTTTGTTGGTTTTGGGTTTATTGAGCGGTTATGTAATATTTTTAATCGTAAAAAAATGGTCAGGCAATGAGGTAAAGGCTCGTTATGCGACATTATTTTGGTACTTTAATCCCGTAACTATATATTCACTGGTAATGATGGGGCAAAATGATATTGTAGCGATATTTTTATTTTTATTAGGTATATTATTTTTTGAAAAAAGTTTTTTAAGTATAATTTTATGGGGAATTGCGGCTGGAGTGAAAAATTATCCTCTCATATGGTCAATAGTATTTTTGCTAGCGTGTGAAAAAAATATATTTCAAACGATAAAAAAAACTGCAGGGGTAATTTCTGTATATGGTCTTATATTACTTCCATGGATTGGAAAAACATATTTTACAGAAGCAGTATTGAACTCAGGGTTGTCGCAAAGGATGTTTATTGCTAACTTGCCAATAGGATTTGATAAATTAATTTTGATTGTGCCAACTTTACTAGTTTTAATTGCATTTAAGTTTTTTGTAAACAAAGATAATAAAAAAAATATTGCTTATGGTTCATTAGCAATATTTCAGTCCTCACTAGTAATTTTAGGTTTTAGCCATTTTAATCCACAATGGATGTTGTGGACTGTGCCATTCATTGCCATATGGGGGGCATTGTTGGGGGTGAGAAAGGTTGATTTATTGATTTGGTTTTTTGTATTTATCTCTTGGTTGGGTTTAATTCTAGGTTTTAATGACAGATTTTTGACTTGGGGAATAATAACTCCATTGAATCCGAATTTAATTAATTATCCTAGTTTTGTTGAATTGTTAAACAATAGAGGTGTAGAATTTTCCCAATTTATAAACTATTTTCAAAGTATTTTAGCTGGTTTATCTCTTTTTTATCTATTTTCAAAATTTAAAAAACCTTTTGTAAAATTAGCTGATTTCAAAATAAGTAGATACTTAATTTTGATTCCTTGGATATTTTTTTTGATTGTATTGATCTTAATTCCCCTAATTGAAGTTGATAAAAGAAAGGAATCGGGCTCTGGAGAAAACAAAATATATTTTAGTGAGCTGACTAAAAAAGTTTATAAATATAACACTGAAAATAGTCTTAAATATTTTGAGATTTCTCTTGATAACCCCAACCTTAATTCTGAAGACAGGGGTACTTTATTTGTGAGTGATGATATTGGAAGTACTTTTGAAAAAGAGATAAGTGGTTTTAATGCCGAGGCAAATAGTTGGCTTCGTGTTGATGTTCCTAAATCAATGTCTAATAGTAAGGAGATAAGCCTTGAACTTAAAAATATTATTACCAAAGATGGATTTTTAAAAATTAAACTAGATGATCAAAATAGATGGAAGGTGGTTTTTTACAATTCCGGAAAGGAATCCTACCAGAATATATTAATGAAAATTGGAGGATTTTGGTGGTGGTGGCTACTACTTATTGCTGCAAGTGCTTACTATTTTCGTTTGGATTCCAAAAAACAATTTTCAAAGTAAGGAATATATTGATAAGACTGCTAACTGCGACAAGTGGATAAAAGTATAGTAGACCGTCAAGCCACCAAGCACACAAGACATTGTAAAAATGGGTAACTGAAAGAATAATAAAGTATTTTAAAAGCTTTGGGTCGTAAAATCCCAATAATAATAAGGGTAGTAGAGCAGGATAAGTGTATCGTTCATGCATTCTGGTCATAAAGGTAAAGGTGACAAGAGTAAAGGATGTTAGGGTAAAAAGTAAATTTTTTAAAGTAAAATGACGGTAAAACTTGACTAAGGTATATATATAAAAGGGAATACAAATAAGAATTGATAAAGTTCTAGCTGTAATAAAATTAAATAAGAGTATGTTGTCTAGTTTTAACTCGAGACCGTATAGAAGTCCCCAGAAATTCATCGCATTGGCCGTCAAATGAGGCATAAATCCAGGAAGTATCCGAGAAGTCATAGTCTTTATGAACCATAAAATAGGGTTAATTTCTTTTGGAGCAAAAGGATAACTTATCAGATACACAAGAGCTAGTGAAAATAGTGTCACTAGAATTATTTTTTTAAGACTTATTTTATTTTTTAAAGCGATTACAAAATATATTGGTACCCAGATAAGTAACGATGGTTTGTAGAGGATGGAAATTATTAGGAAAAATACTGAAAATATATACTTTTTTTGCCATATGAATATTAGACTAACAATGGCAAGTAAATTGACAATACTATCCCCACTCCCCCAAAAGGCAGTATTGTAAATAAATGGTGGATATAGAGCCAAAATCAATGCAATTATTTTTGATTTTTGCTCGCTAAAGAATTTTTTTGAAAAACGATAGGCTAAATATATTAGAAGTAAGTCGGCCAAGAGCATGGGAATTTTAAGTAAAACTAAATTTCCGAATTCGACATACCAAGTAATCAGATTTGAGGGAAAGGCAGGAATGTGAGTATTGAGAAACCACAATACTTGATAGAGTATTTGATAAACAATTCTTACAAGCCAATCATAGTAAATATTTATCATGGGTTGATCTGGTCGCCCATAGCCACCAAAATTTAGCCAGTCGTAAAAACCCCGCCAACCAAAATCTAGGGCAAACTTTCCCCACCAATAAGTAGCTTTGATATCACCATGAAAGGTCCAGGGTAATGAAATTAACCTGAGAAAAGCCGCTACAAGAAAAATATATTTTATTTTTATTTTGTTTATCATTTCCAGCATTTTTCCCAACTAATCTATAGTATCAAAATATTTGGTAACATATTCTTAGTTTTACATGAAACAACGAATACGATATTTAAAGATTTTTGGAATTATTTATGTTTTTTTGGGATTGATATTGTTTTTTGGATTAAAGTATCAGGTAAACAAAAATTTTTCAAAAGAATCACTAGAGCAATTAATAGCTGGTAGACCGGTTTTGATGTCAAAAAATATAGATTTTTGTAAGTCGGGCTTACTTGGTGAACCAAAGGTTGGTCGTGAATATATAAAATTTGTTTTTGGTTGTCAGGATGGAAGTAAGTCAACAAGTACTCTGGCGATGAATGCATTTAAAGATAAAAGTATTGTTGGAGTGATAAATGAATATGGTCGGATATTGAACTTTGATGGTAATTTAAGTGAAAGCGATATGTGGGATTGTTCTATAAATGGAACAAAGATTACTTCATTAAACAAAAACTCTTCAGTTTTAGAAGCGTCAACGGTGGAGTGTTATCAATTTGAAAATGAAAAGAAGTGATAAAAAAAGTTTTTATATTGACCACTTTGTTTTTAGTAGTATTGTTGGCATTTTTTGTTAGAAAGAAGAACTATGCTGAAATACCAATTCCAGGTCAATCAACAGATGAATATAGCTACTCTTGGGTGGGATTGTCACTTTTAAAAACTGGTATGCCTGTGGCTGTTTCAGGATTCCCTGGTTATAAAAATTTAGAGAAAAGATACCTAAATGTAGACCACTATATGCAGGTTATTCCTAGTGATCCCTTTGAAATAAACTATCCCTGGATGGATCATCCGCCTTTGTTGGGATTAATTACTGGTGGTTATGCTTATGCCAATGGCGCTAGAGTATTTGGAGACATTAGTAGTTTAGTTATTAGAAAACCAATTATTGTTATTGGAAGCTTGTCAGTTGCTTTGGCAATTATTTTTTCTTATATTAATTTTGGTTATGTTGCTGCTCTTTTTACTGGTCTAATATATGCGACTGCCCCTTTAGTTGTTTTGAGTAGTCGCATGATACAGGCTGAAAACGCTATTATTCCTTGTATCTTGGCTTGTTTGATTAGCATCAGTTTATATCTAAAAAATAAGGGTGATAAGTGGCTATTTATCTCTGCCTTGATCGCTGGTGGGGCAACTTTGTTTAAACTTACAGGTATTGTTTGTTACTTAATAATTATATTTTCTCTTTTTATTAAATATAAAAAAATTAATAAGCTTTTTTGGAAAGATTTAAGCTTTTTTCTAGCCATAAGTTTGCCTATCTCATTTTTATTTGTAATATACGGTCTTGTTTATGGATGGGAAAATTTTCAAACGATATTATTTTCTAATTACAATAGATTTTATGGAATTGGGGTTAATTCAATTTTAGAATTAGTTAGAAATCAAAGATTGACCCAACATAAATTCTTGCCAGAAATTTGGGTTATAAGTGGATGGTTTGTATTTTTTGCATCACTTATTAAGACACAAAAAAATATTGGAGACAAATTAATTAAGCTTGCCATAATTGCCTATCTAATAGTCTATATATTTTTTGGAAGTCAGCCATATGGTTGGTATACATTCCCCTTTTGGCCTTTACTTATTATTGGTTTAGGTAGATTTCTATCACTTGGACTAACAAAAAGTAAAAATTTGTTTGCTGTTATTTTGATGCTGCTAATTGTAGTTGGGGCAAATATAGATAGACTAATTAATGTCTTTGAATTTCAAAAGTATTCTCAGTTTTGGAGGTTTGGGGTTTCGGGAATAATATTTTTGTTTGTTTTAAGTGAATTACTAAAAATCAAGCGTACTTATATCATTAAACTTTTGGTTTTAATTATATTTGCAGGGGCAATTCTTTTGAATATTAAATATCTTGGTCAAATTAATATTGATTTTTGGTGGGGAAATATTTCTTAAAATAAATTCGGCAGATAAGTACAAAATTAATGATACTGGCTAGTGACAAGAGTCTTATAAGTAGAAAATAATTCATTTCAAAAAGGTCTTTTATCCAAGGAATCTCCCTCTGATAATATGAATAAAATAGATTTAGGAACCAAATTATATTTTGGATAATAATATACATTCCAAAGTTTTTATAATCGAGAAACATGAGTAAAACTGAGGCTAGAAAAGCTGGAAAGAAATATCTTTCAAGCATGCCGGTCATAAATAAGAATGTAGCTTCAGATATAAAAAATATTAAGAAGAAAAGATGAATAGGTGATTGGTTTTGTTTTTTGTGAATGACTAAATATCGTATTGAAATGATATTTATTAGAACAAATGCAATTAGACCGATAGAATCTAATGAAAGACTAAGAATTTTTTTACTTCCTAATGTTTTATCTAAATCGTAAATAAGTGAATATATATTGAAAGCGGAATTCGATGCCCGACTAACTCCTTTCGACGATGGTGCCATTCGATTGACTACTATATTTTTAATTTCTTTTATATAATTATTTTTTTCATTCACAAATGGTTTAAAAGCAATAAAAGTTAATCCTAGACAGAGAATGATTGATATAAATATTTTTTGTAGGCTCGATGTTTTTACTCCAGAATTTTTTAAAAGAAATACAACATAGAATGGTAGTAAAACTAATGAAGTGGGCTTTACAAACAAACCCACTAGAAATAAGAGTGGAGAAAATACTACGGCACTTTTATGGGAGACAAAAACGAAGGCAAGGTAAACAAAAAAAGTTGAAATAATATCGTTTTGACCCCATATCGTAGTTTCAAACAAGCTTAATGGATTAAAGAGCATAAAGATAAAACTTGTTAAGGCTATTTTTTGTTTTTTTAGATACTTTTTAACGATAAAATATATCAGGAAGGCGGATAAGATATCTCCCGCGATGGCCCAAAGACGTAGCAATAAATATTCACCATGCTCATCAAACCAAATTATGAATGATGAAGGGGGTAGGTGAATAGAATTATGCAATTCAGACAATATGTATCGGTTTTCATATAAGTGTCTTGATGTCCAAAAAGAAAGCATCATTAGGGGTGGCTGAGTTGGAGGAGAATATGACCAGTCAGATTTAAAATAGATGTCTTTTAGACCTTGCTTATAAATTATTTTTGACCAGTCGTAGTGAACCAGCAAATCTCTTTTTTCAGTCCCAGGAAATGGAATGATTCTGACACCAATAGCTATAAAAGTAAGGAGAAGAAATAGAGCTATTTTTTTAAGACTAATTTTATTTTTTGCCATTTAATCTATATTTACTATTTGTAAACACTAGGCATATAGTACAGAGAACATTTATTATACTTATAATAACTATATTTTTTTCAAAGGCAATAAATTCCGCAATTGGATTTAATATTGGCAACCACCAACTGTAGATAATATTTAAAGTGTGAGTAATTGTAAAAATTACAAAGTATTTTATGTACTTTGCGTCGTATAAACAAAGCATTAAAAGGGGGAGAAGAGATGAATATGAATATCTTTCATGCATTCTGGTCATAAAGGAAAAGGTAACTAAAGTAACTTGTGACATAGAAAGTAAAACATTTTTTAAATTAAAGGAAAAGTATAAATTTTTGATAATAATTAAATAGAAAAATAGACAAATAAATAAGGATATGTCTCTTATCGATAGTATTTCTTTGATTAAATGTGTATCACTCGAGGTGCCAAATCCGTATATTAGAGCCCATAAATTCATAGCATTAACGGTTAAATAATCAAGACTGCCAAATATTATCTGATTTTTTATTGTATGAAATAACCATATCAAGGGAATACTATTGGTAAAAGGCGTAGAAATTATATACAAACATATAACACCTACTGTCAACATTAATGTGCTTTTTAATATAGGTGTCCTTTGTTTTATTAGGATTATTAGGATAATTGGAAACCATATGAGAAGAGTGGGCTTGAAAAAAATTGATGTTAGGTAAAATATTACTGGCAACACATGTTTTTTTTGATAAAAAAGATATATAGATCCAAGAGCAAATAAATTAATAATACTATCTCCACTCCCCCATAGGGAACTATTGTAGGTATATGGTAAATATAATGAAAGAATAACTGAAATTATTTTTGCTTTATTTAGGGAAAATTTTTCGAGAGTGAAACGATAACTAAAATATATTATTAAAATATCTGCGATAAGCATTGGAAATTTCAATAAAATTTGATTACCGTTTTCAAAAAACCAGTAAATATAACGTGATGAGAATAAGCCTGTATTTGAATAAAGAAAATAGAGTGTTTTTGACAAGTATTTAAATACAATATTTATTGTCCAATCGTATATTAAGATAAGCATAGGCTGGTCTGGCGGATAATAGTTGTTGTGATTAATATTTTCGTAAAAACCATTCCAGTCAAAAATACTGAGACTTTTACCCCATAAATAATTTACTTGCACGTCTCCATGAAAAGATAGTGGTAACAAAATTATTCTTATGATAAATGCAAATATTAAAATATTTCTTATACTTAGCTTGACGAAAATATTTTTTGCCATTTTTGCCCAGACCAAGTGACTAGAAATAAAAGGTAATGCTTTAGAGTCCCGTGATAAATTTTTGAGCTAGGAATTAGACGACGCCATTGGTTCGAAGCATCAGCCAAAGACTTCCCACTAGCACCATGACGGTGGATAAAACGACACTTTGGATAGTAATATATTTTATACCCGAGTTTTCTTACTTGACGACATAATTCTAAGTCCTCAAAGTACATAAAATACCTTTTGTCCCAACCACCAATTTTATTGAATAGTTGGCGACGGATTAAAATTGCACCACCAGAAATTGAAGAGACTTCACTGGGTTTTGTTGATTTGGGAACATACTTTGAATAGGTGCTTTGACCCAGCCAAAACTCCTTAAAGGCATTAATTAAACTTTGAGGTGGAAAGACCGAACCTTGATCTGTTTTATCAATATTCAAAAATTTTGGTCCGATGATACCTACTTGTGTGTTTTTACCTATAAAATCCAACATATCTCGAAGTTTGTTGTCAATTAATTCCATATCTGAATTCAAAAAAAGAAGATAATCACCTATTGCTTGTGAAGCTGCAACATTGTTTCCTTTACCAAATCCTAGATTTTCCTTGTTTTCAATTATTTTTATACCACCCTCTTTTTTTAACTTTTTTATTGTGTCATCAGACGAGCCATTGTCAGCAACAATTATTTCGTAAGAAGTATTTTTTAAAAATTTTTTTATAGTTTGGATATTTTTTAAAGTGATATCCGCGGTATTCCAAGTTACGATAATGATACTTAATTCCATATCTTAGTTTTCAAATTTTCTTAACACATCAAGATCACTTATCTGATTTGTGGAAATTGGGGCAGGGTATTTTTTGAGCTGACGTCTAGCTGCGAGAATTATTTTAAGATAATTTGGGCCTGATAAAACCCTTAAAAGGGAAAAGATGGTGTTTTGAAAAAGAAGTTTTTTATTGGTTACATTTCTGAGAACTGAAATAAGATGATTTCTTTCTTTGACATATATTAAAAATTTTTTAGGAAATTTTGAGGTAGTTGATTCATGTTTGTGTTCAACCACCGACTTTGGTTCCCAAAGTAGCTTGTAACCGGAGCGCCAGGCACGAAGTCCAAAGTCAAAATCTTCGAAATAAAAAGGCTCATAGACATGATCAAAGCCGCCAAGTTTTAAAAAATAATCTTTTCTGATAATAGAGGAACCACCAGATACCCAGCCTGAAATATGAGTCTTGTCTGATAATCCTTCAACAAATTGGAGGTAGCCGTTTTTCCAAAATAATTTTGCATAATTTTCATGACCAAGCTCAGCAAAACCGACTCCGATAACCTTTTGATCTTTAAAATGGACTAAAGAATTTTTTATGTAGTTTTTGTGGGGATCTATATCACTGTTTAATAAAACGACGTAGTCTCCTTTTGCCTTTTTGACAGCATCATTAGTATTTTTACCAAATCCAAAATTTTCTTTATGGGAAATAATACGTAATTTTTTATATTTTTTTTGAAGATCTCTTGCGAAGACCAGACTATCATCTTCTGAAGCATCATCTGCCAGAATAATTTCTAGGGCTTCAGGAGAATTAATAATTACCTTCTCGAGATATTTTTTTAATAAATTAATGCCATTCCAATTGGTAACAATAACTGATATTTTCATTGTTTAATTAAATCTAATAATTTTTTTTCAAATATTTCTTTTGAAAAGTTTTGAGAAGTAAGGTGGGCTTGATGGGCCTTGTCTTTTAAATCTTTTGGCGTAGCAAAAAGTATCTGTGTTTTGGCAATCAATTCATCTGTGGTGTTCCACAAAAACCCGTTTTTATCTTCGGTAACTATTTCTGAAAGCCCCCCTTTGGCAACAACAATAGGAACAAGACCTGAATCCATTGCCTCTACAACGGTCATTCCAAAATGTTCAGTCTGTTCGGGGTGGAGATATTCATCAACTCCATACCCGGCTGCGTGCCAATATATTTTTGATTTTGAATAAATTTCCTTTAGCTGATCAAAATTTGGGTTTACAATAAATTCTATTGGATAATTTTTTGAAATATGTTGAAGATGTAAAAGATAGTGATTTTTGTCAGGATGATCTCTACTTCCACCCATTAAAACAAGCTTCCATTTTAAATGCGAATTAATTTTATGAAGCTTTTTGAAGGCCTCGATTAAAACATCTTGCTTTTTGGCGTTCAATATATTATCAAAACGTCCTACTGATAGGATTATATTTTCTTTTTCTTCTGAAGAAGAAAATTTTTCAACATCAACTGGTGGATACAACACTTTTAATTTCGATTTTGGGAAATCAACAATAAATTTGGAGGTAAAATTTGAATTACAGACAACACTGTTTATAAATTTTTGCTTAATTAAATTGAGAATCTTGTCTTTTGGAGTGATTTTTTGAATAAAGGGAACTTGAATGTGAAGAATATTGTTTTTTGAAAAAAGAAAAGGAATACTGCCGTCACTTAAAAAGAAGACTAAATCATATTTTGATAATACTTTGTACTTATTTATGTAATTAGTAATTTTTTGAAAAATATTTGCTTTTGGTATTGAGATGCTATGGAGAGTATCGGGAGTATTTTCTTCGATTAATTCAATTTTTTGATGAGTAAGTCCAAATATGTCAGGTTTTAAAGTAAGCCCTTCAAGGTTTAGGGCAAAACGTTGTTTAGCCGATTCGACAATTTCTTGGTTTCCAGACCAAAATATATCTACATGGTAACCATGCTTAAGTAATATTTCACAAACAGTAAGGCAATATCTCTCACCCCCACCTAGGGTGTCAAGATAAGGATCATAGATGGCGGCTTTTAGACTCATATTCTTGTTTCTCCCACAGTCTAGCATAAATAATGAAGGTATCAAAAGTCTCAAAAATTACCGAGATCCAGCCAACGGTACCATCACGCCACATCTGTTCTTTAATTAGTCTTTGCCAAATTTTGGTTAACATCATTCTGGGGAAGCGCCACCAAACAACTGGTGGATGATGTGAGTCAAATAAGGCTTGTGCTTCCATATCAGTCCAGACTAAGGTTTTTTTTATCATTGAACTGAGATTGCGATGTGTGTAATGTAAAAGATCATTTTTTAGGTAACCAAATTCTCCTGAAATTATGGGTTCTTCATGCAAATATCCCTGGTAACCAGAGAAATTTTTTCGATAATAAAGCCTTTTTACATAGTCTGGATAAGAGCCACCATGACGAACTCTTTTTCCAAGAAAGTGATTAGCCCTAGGAATAACATAATACGAATTTGTTACGGGTTTGATAATAGTTTTAGTAATTTCATCTCTTAACTCTGGAGTGATTCTTTCATCGGCATCTAGATACATCACCCATTCACCACTAGATGCTTTATAGCCAAGATTGCGCCACTTACTAAAGTTTTTATTGTATTCATCGGTAGTCTCAACAATTTTTAGAGGAATTTTGATGGACTTGGCTATTTTCTTTGTATCGTCGGTAGAATTGGCAAGTACTAATACTATCTCATCAGCAAATTGTGCGGATTTTAAACAATCACTAATAACTTCTGCTTCATTTCCAGCTAGGACAATGATACTGAGTTTCATTGCCAGCTACCTTTACCAAAACGACCGGTATAAAAATCAATAACACCTTTTTTTCTCCAAGATGAGCCGGTAAATAAAAATCTGATTGATTCTCTAAATAAGGCAAACTTGGTTCTGAGGCTGGCATATTTAAAGCCAAAAAGAAGTCGATTTCGGGTTATAAAATAGTCTTGGAGTGATGAACCAGGTTTTGAAGATCCAGAATTACAATGCCAAATTATTGATTTTGGGACCAATCTTAGTTCATAACCAGCCTTTAAGGCTCTTTGGGTCAGGTCTGAGTCTTCCATATATAGATAGTATTTTTCATCGAATATACCAACTTTTTTTATCACTTCTTTTGATATAAGAAAGCAACATCCACTGATAAAATCAATTTTGGGTTGTTTTTTGTCGTACTGGCCATGATCAACCTCATCAATACCAATATTTGAGCCATAAATATTATCCCAATCTATCTGACTACCGACCGCCCATATTACTTTTCCAATTTCTTTTTTTTGATAACGGTCTTTATGAAACTCAAACCCAGGAGCAAAATATATTTTTGGAGTTAGAATAGCGTTGGGATATCTTAAGCTGTCGTCATATAGTTTTTGAAGAAAATCTGGTGCTACTAAAATGTCATTATTGGCGACAAGATAGTAATCAAAATTTTGTTTTAAGGCTTCTCTCAGACCATAGTTGTTGCCACCAGCATAGCCAAGATTGTCTCCAGTTTCTACGACAGTTATATTTTTATTTTTTTTGTATTTTGAATTGAATTGATGAACTGAATCATCGGGAGAACCATTGTCAACAATGTAAATATGATATAAAAAACCCTTTGTTTTTGTCTTGAGAATGGACTCAATGGTATCAATAGTAAGTTGTGGTTGTTTCCAATTTAAGATGATTAGGGCAATTTTTGGAATCATTAGAAATTTTTAGTCAATCTGTCAAGAAATAATCTAAATTTGATAAAAGAATTTTTAAAAATGTTTGAAGCATATTCCTCTCTAAAGTACTTGGTAAACCAATATGAGTATTCATAAGTTGCTTCTTGGCTAGCTGACACAAAGGAATCTTTTGATAATATTTTTTCTGAGGCACCTTCTATCTCCCAGAGTCGGATATAAATTAGGGCAATGGCAAAAGCTTGAAGAATAGAAAAGGCTAATCCGTGGAAGCCATCTTTGTATCCCTGAGCCGCAAAAAATCGGCTATTAAATTCTTGGATGGGTTTTAATACAAAGTCACTTGTTTTTAGTTTATATTCATTTTTGTGGAGTTCTTCTGCTTGAACATTGCTATAACGAAGGGCACGATGGACAAACTGTGAAAGTGTGGTGTAATTGTTGTGTCTGATAGCCAGTTTTTCTGAATCTAACAAGGTGTGACTGTTACCCTTGGTGGTTGGCTGACTATGAATTTCTTTTTGCCAGTCAACATGCCCGCGACGAAAAAATCTGATTACATAATCGGGCCACCAATTGCTGTGTCTAAACCATTTTCCTAAAATTATATTTTTTCTTGGGATATGCACGTAATCAATATCAGAACGCTGACTAATTTTTGTTAGTTCATTTTTTAATGTTTTACCTAAATATTCATCAGGATCAAGCAGGATAACCCATTTACCGGTTGCTTTTGATAAAGCAAAATTTCTAGCTGGTTCAACGTATTTCATTGGCCGGTAAGGAAATACCTTGGCTCCATACTTTTGAGCAATTTCTACGCTCTTGTCCGTAGAATGCATATCGACAACGATGATTTCGTCAGCAAAATCTTTAATCGAGCGTAGACACTTATTGAGATTTTCGGCTTCATTTCGAACATTTATGACAGCAGAAATGTTTGGACGTTTTTGCATATGTATTAGTTTATCATCTGTTAACTTTGTAGATAACGATTTCTGAATTATCAAAAATTGGTGTTAGTGACATTTCACTAGTAAATTCGGGTATATTTTTTAAATATATTTTTGGTAAATAAATATAATTAATTTTATTGTTTACCAAAGTACCTCGGTTTTGATATTTATCTTTTTGGGTAAAAAAGTCTTCTGCCTCTTGACGACGAGAGCGCCAGTCAAAGGAAGAGTTGTCTAAATTCATTTCATCTTCTAAGAAAGTACTATGACCTGAATACGCGGCAACATATGAAGTAGTCTCATAGGCATAAATTGGTAAAGGTGTTTTTAAAAATGACTCTTTTAAATACGGATCGTAGGGATAAGTTAAAACGTTGCCAGATGGTTGCTGTTTTAGAAATGATAGTGCCCTAAATTCTTCTTTACTTATGGCGGTTGGGGGAATTTTACCTAAATAGTTGGGTAATGATCCATATAAGGGAATTAAGCTTAAAATGATCACTAAATAGGCTAGATGACGGTGCTTTGAAAGATACTGACTTAGGGGAATATTGGCAAGAAATAAGGCATAATACAAAAATTGAATTGTATTCCATGTTGTCCCTTTTTGAACAAAAAGTATTGGAATTAGGGTGCAAATTAATATGGAGACAAAGATTGCTTTATTTTTCTTAAATTCTTTTACTGACAACAATCTCCAAGAAAAGTTACCGACTAAAAATATTGATAAAGTCGCTAAATAATAGACAATTAGTCTAGGACCTATTCTATTGCTTGCTTCTAAGGTATAACGAATGTTGGCTATCTTTGGAAGAAAGAGACGGTCTTTTGACTCCATCATTGAGTTGATAAACCAAAATGGCTGAAATTTTATTAAGGAAGCGGAGTTACTGTTGTATTGAAAAAAAAGAATTAGAGCAAATAGAAGCGACATGAGAAGTGTTTTTAAATAGGTTCTGTTCTTTAAGACATAAAAGAAGAAAATAATGTAAGCTGGGATGGCTGAATATACTTTTATTATTGGTAGCAGACTAAGGATAAGAAATATAGATATTTTGGAAGCTTTGTTTGTTTTTAATATATAGATAAGTATCAATATGAGTAATATCGACAGCATAAAAGGTGGATTTAATTGGTTACTTGGTGATTGCATGGCCCAGAAGAGTGACTCACCATCAAGAGTCCCAAATCTAATAAGGTTTACTATCCAGCCAAGAGAGTTACTTATCGAATTTAAAATTACTAAAAGCAAACCACCAAAGAATGACTTTGAAAGCTTCCATCCTAAAAGGAATGAAAAATATAAAAATATAATTGCCGAAAGAGTTGGAAAAATCTGAAAAAGCCAGATTGATGAATCTATAAATGTATATTTTGAGAGATAAGCAATTAGTATATTAAAAAATGGATGATAGTTTTTTAGAGATTCTCCGGAGAATATCGGCATATTTATTTTAAGTGGATTGTCTATGTGATTAATAAGACTAAGATGCCAAATACCATCATGACCATTTGAACCCCAAAAACCGACTCCATAGTCATAGTGAAGACCACTTCTTATTACTGGTATGAGTTGAATAAAAAGGCAAAAGATAAAGACAAAAATAAAAATTATTTTTTGACTTTTAGAAGTTGTTGGTAGAACCATATAAGTTCGGACCGATTAAAGACAAATTGATAAATTGAGTAGACAGAAACTGACAACAGTATTTTTAGGATAATTGAAATAAGTGGCGATAAGGAAAGATAAGAGATGGGTAAAGTAATAAGAAAAATTGATAAAGAGGCTACAAGGGGGTGATAGATTGTTTTTAGAATATTTACATCAAAGTACTTTTTGGCTAAGTACCAAACGATAAAAGAAGAGAGGCCAACAATAAGTGCGGCAACTGAAGTACCCATATATCCAAACTTTAGACTTAGAATTGGATAAAATATCCAGGTTAACACTGTCCACATAATCATCAGTTTTGTAGTTGTTTTTATTTTTCCAGTAGCATTGAAGGCATTTGTTATGGGAGTGGTTACAGAAGCAATGGCATATGAGGCGGCAAAGAAATATAGAGGAATAATGGCTGGTGACCATTTGTTGTACTTTGGAATTAGATCGATAAATTCGGGAGCAATTAGACATATTCCCAGTAGACTTGGAAAGACAATAAGAGCAATAAAAAAGGTACTTTTTTCAAGTGATTTTTTTAGAAATTCCTTTTCTTCCTGAAGTCGGGAAAAGGTGGGAAAGGTTACTCTCATAATAGCATCCATAAAACTTAGTGGAATTCTAGGTCCTTTTTGAGCCCATGACAACAAACCAAAGGATTGACGTCCTAAAATACCCGCAACCAATAGGGTGGAAAAACGATCTTTGGCCATAGAAATTAGTGAGTTTAATTGAAAGGGAATACCAAAGGAGAATAATGTTTTGGCTGTTTTTAAAGAAAAGGCAAAGCCAATATCCCATGGAGCTAGTCTATAGATGACAACTAAACCCACGAGACTTTTTATAAAGGTGGCAATGGCGTATGAATAGACTCCAAAACCTAAAAAGGCGAATAATACAGCAATAAGATAGAACAAGGTATTTTCTAAAATATCAATGGTCGATATCAGTTTAAAGTTTAAATGTCGTTCTAATTTTACTGAGGGGATAGTTTTGAGAGAGGCAGCAACAAAAGAAAAACATAAGGAGAGCATTATCCACATTTCTTTTGATCCATATCCTTTTGAATTGCTGAGCTGGGGATAAAAAATCGCCACCGATATCAAACAAAGTAGGACCAATAACTGTTGGATAGTAAAAGTTGTCCTAAGAGATACTTTATCTGGCTCATCTTTTTGTTGAATTAGTGCTGAGGCAAGACCAACATCAGAAAAGTATCCTAATATTCCAATAGATTCTGCCACAATGGCAAAAAGACCGACATCACCAGTTCCAAGAAGAATAGTGAGAAGAAAAAAACCAAGGGCGGAAATACCCTGTATCCCAAAATTTCTCAATGTTAGAAATAATATGTTGTGGGTAGTTTGGGTCTTTATTTTTTCAACCTCATGATTTTCCATATTTTTTGGAGAAAAAAGACAATGATAAGAATCCAAGCAAAGAGTGAGAGGTAATTGCTAAAACTTCTAATAGGAGTATTGGTAAATTTTAAGTATATTTGATGTAAACCTGGTTCAAGCTTAATAGTTATGCGACCCAATTCCGGTTCAACGTTATAGTTAAGCATCTCTTGATTATCGTAAAGTATGAAATTTGGAAAATATAAGGTAGCTAGTGTAAATGTGGCTGAAGTTTCATTTTGTAAATTGAACAACCACCAATCGCTTCCCTTTTGGGAAGCAAATATCTGATATTTTGTATCAACTGGGTTAACGGCATCAATATACTCAGCCGCTTTTATTTTTGCTGCAGTTGAGGCTGTTTTTGGTAAATAATCATAGATCCCAGAAGTTATTTGATTGTTCCAGGCTAGACCTGAAAATTTTTGTTCGTCAGTTATTGGACCAAAGGTGACAGGAAAAAAATACTTATAATTTAGAAAAACAACGCTGGCGATAAGAATGAGCGCAAAAATTATCAATGCTTTGGGAAGGATTTTTTTGATGATAAGTGGTAAAAAGGCCAATGATAAGGAAAATAAAAATAAACTATGATTGAGAAAACGCCAAGGAAATTGAATTTTTTGAATTGGAGACAATAAGCTCCAAAGGAAGGAAAAACGCTCGTGAGTCATTAGAGTGGCTAAAAAACCTAAAGCAACAATAAGGATGGGAAGTAAATTTTTTCGAAGAGTTTTTGTTTTGATTGATTGGGAAACAAAATAAGCGCCGATTAAAATTGGAAAAAGCCAGTGAAGGGTTCCAATAGCAAAGGACATCCCGTCAAATACACCCCAAACAGAAGGACCATCACCCCAATAATTGTTAAAAAACAACTCTTTAAAACTAACGAAATGGACTGAGTAATGGTAATAGTTTTGAAACATACTCTCGATTTGAACTAATTTTGATTCAAATAGAACTGGGAGAGTAAAAAATGCTGAAAGGGCAAGGGCAAAAATTCCTGAAATGGCAAAAATAATAATTGGTTTTAGGCGGATTGTGTGGTCATTTATAAAATACCAGTACAAACACCAGGGAATAAAGAAAAGGCTAAATGTAAGCGCCATAGGGTTATGAGAGAGAAGAAGGCCCGTCCAAGAAAGAGATAAGAGAATTAGATAAGTAGCATTTAGTTTGGTAGTTAATAGTTTTTTGGAATAATAAAAGATTAAAGGGAAGAACAGTGTTGCCCAAGCCTCATTCATAGCACCACGAACATAGATATTGACAGCATGATAAGGTGCGTAAGCATAAAAGATGGAGGCCAGAAAGCCTCCAACACGCCCAGTTAAACTACTTGCCAAAAGATACATGGCAAGAGCTGAAGTAATGATAAGAACAATTGAGGTAAGTTTTACAGTGCTAACAAAGGAAAAACTGAAAGTACGAAAGATTTGACCTACAAAATACGGTAAAGGAGGATAAAAGTTGAAAAGAGGATAACCATAGTTATAACCTAAATCAGGAGTCCATCGACAAGGTATCTGGCCATCTTTAAGGCATTTTTCCATTTCTAACTGCCGAATCATTTGCATGTCGTCATGCATATTCCAATAAAGCCCGGGTTTTAATAGAAAGGTGAAGGTGGGAACGATTATTACAACCAGAATTATTGGCCAAAAAAAGCGACTTTTAAATAACTTGGCTAGCATTCTCTTATTTTACTATGGATTGACAAAAGTTTTATCGAGTCGATACAAAATAACATTGTCATTTATGATTTCCTTATTGGTCACCTGAAATGGTTTGAATGAATCAATTTCCCAAACTTTTTCAGTTTCGGGAGGGCGAGAAGGTGAACTAACAAAATAAATAGTCGAAGAGTTTGGATAAGTGATGACCTCACCAGGTTGACACCCCAAAGTATTGAGAAGGAAGCGAAGATCGTAGGCACGAGTATCACCAGTAAGCGACGAGGCTATATTGTAATTTGTTG
Organism: Candidatus Methanoperedens sp.; assembly: GCA_035562735.1. Lineage (GTDB taxonomy): Bacteria > Patescibacteriota > Microgenomatia > UBA12405 > UBA12405 > UBA12158. Next base: position 15,395 of record DATMWB010000048.1, on the reverse strand, counting down.
GACAATCTTTTTTAATGTAATTTACCACCTTTTGTTGATTTTGATAATTCCAGCCTCTTTGACCAAGACCTACTGCACTATCCTTGAGTAAAAACATTAAGAGGAAAAATAGATATAGAGGAAAATGATATTTTTGGCTTAGATGAAGCACAAAATATAAAACCAAAATTAAAAGTGGGAAAACGAAATAGTGTGGGGTTATACCAAAGGTTTCTGAGCCAGCTTTGAAAACTAAAAACATCGTCTTTAGGTTGTAAAATTGATGACGAAACTCGAAAAGAATGATTGGTAAATTGGCTATAGAAAATACCAAAATAGATCTTAATAAAATACCAAAAGTAAGCTGGTTGTGTCGAAATCGAAATATAATATAGGGAATTAGCCAAAAAATTGCGGAATAATGAAAGCTAAAGGCAAGTCCGAATATCAATGCTGATAGGTAAGGATTTTTTCTTGAAAATAAAAAAATAATTGACAGTGGAATTAAGAAATGAGGATTCCAAAAGAAAAAACTATGAAAAATCAGATAAGGGGCCAGAGAAATTACAAAAGATACAACGATAGCGGGATTATATCCAAACTTTTTTTGGATATAACGGATAAAGAATAGATAGAGAATATATTCAAAAATTATAGTTGAGCTGGTTATGAGCAATGGTGACCAGTTTGTTGTTATCCCTAACAATGCCAAGAAATAGTAATAGGTTACCCCAGTAAAAAATTGTCGACCATTGTAAGTTTTTGAGGTAACTGGCCCAAGCAAGCGGATATCTCTATCGTCAACCATTGTTTTTGTCTCAAGTAAGTGAACCCCTTGATCAGAACGAAACTCCAATTGCTGTCTAAGTGGGATAAGTCTTGGAAATAGATAGAGTATTGAAAAGACGATGAGCAAGATAGCTGGAAAATATGCTCTCATAGCCGATATAAAACAAGAGTATCAGTGTCTGGTTTTGGGATACTATTAATCAAAGTAAGTTTTGACATATCAACAGATGTAAGCTTGAGACGAGAGCTATTGAATAATAGATATACTTCATCACCAAAATTTTTGGCATCAATTAATTTAGCCGGTATTTCGGTTATATCAATACCTACCCCAAAGACGGTTAACTGGGGTACATTGTTGGTATATATTTGAAGACCATCGGGTAGGGTCCCAAAAGCACCCTCGGTACCCACGATAACATTCGCCACCTTGGAACGATCTATTAGGTACTCAGAAACTTCTTTTATTCCCCAGCCTGAAGTCCAACCAGAAACATAGCCAGTATCGGTTGGAGGTAGCTTTAAGTCAAAAGGATTAAAAGAAATTTGATAGATGCGCCAAAGATTTGGAATAAAAAGCAATAATAGAATATAAATGTATTTTTTGACAAATATCACTTTTAGAAAATAAGCCAAAAGTAATATAAGTGGTGGCAGGGTAAACAAAATATAACGGGCAGTGAAAACCTTGGCCATAGCTGCATTGGCTATTAGAGGTAATATCCACCAAAGAGCAATGGTAAGTATCTGCAGATCAAATTTATATTTTTTATGAAAAATAAAAAATATAAGTGGGGAAAGAACAATAGGTATAGAAATGTAATACCCATATAGATTAAAAACATCTTTTAAATGGGGAATTAGTGGATCCAGAGGATGTTTGAGTATTTCTGTAATAGGCCAAATGTAATCGCGGTTTCTAATGGCAATTTGGGCGAATTGTGGTCCCAGTCGAAGGATATTATAAATACAAAAGGAGATAAAAGCAGACAACAAGGGAAGATATATTTTTTTGGGTTGTCTATAGTTATAAATAACAAAAGTAACAAAGCTTAAGACAACAAAGTAAATGGCTGGAGATTTTGTCAGCCAGGAGGCACCCAAAACTGCACCCAATATCATTGCCAAATCAAGCCTCGGATTTTTAGCTAATTTCAGGGATAAATACAGTGACAAGATACCCCAAAACGATAATAGAGAGTCAGCTGTAGCTAGACGATCAAAAAAGAAGGTAAAAGGAAGAAAAAGATATAAAAGAGAAGGTAAAAATGATTTGCTTATTAGAAATAGAAAAACTATAGAGCCGGCACCAGCAAAGATGGAAATAATTCTACCGGCAACAAGAGGGTCTTCAATAAATTTTAAACTGATAGCAGTGAGCCACATAAATAAGGGCTGTTTACCATCACTTTGAGGAATAAAGCGGAGAGTGTCGACACTTTTTATAATCTGAGACCAACGAAGGTAAATTGCTTCATCACCAAAGACAGGAAGAGAGTCTAGACGATAAATTCTAGAGACAAAATATATAAGACAAATAATTCCTAATATAAGGCTATTTTTTAAGTGTTTGTTCATAGAGACCTCTTAAATCGTTCTTTTTGACTCTAAGGATTTCTTGAATCATATTTAATGATTCTTTTTTGAACCTGGAACCATCGTCACCCTTGGTATCGCTGACATCTTCATTTTTCCAATTTACTTCGACTTCTTTTATTTTGTGACCCCATTTTTGAGCCATAAATAATAGCTCAACATCAAAGGCGGAAACTCTCCAACCTTTTTTGTCAGCAGTATCTTTAAAAAATTGAAGATTTGGAAAAAGCTTTTTGGCAACATCAGTTCTAAATAGTTTAAATCCACATTGGGTATCAATGATGTTTGGTAATAAAATGAGTCTTCTAAAAGCCAAAAATCCAGTGGCCATGAACTTTCTAATTATTGAATTGCCTTCCCTATCTCTACCTCGTGATCCGATAACAACATCGTATGTATCCGAAAATGGTAATAATTTATTGATTTCTTTTAAAGGAGTTGACTGGTCCATATCAGTAAATAAAATCAATGGGTGTTTGGCGGCTTTGATTCCACCCCAAACAGCAGAGGGCTTCCCACCGTGGGGCAAATCAAGAACGCGGAAATTTTTATGTTTATCTGCAAAAAGTTTTGAAAGTTTTAAACTTGAATCAGTAGACTCATCATTGGCAATGATAACTTCCCATTCAAAATCTGCATTTTTTAAAAAATTGGCAACTTCATCGAGTACACCCTTTTTTATATTTTTCTCTTCGTTATAGCAAGGAATGATGATACTTATTTTACGCATTAACAGATTATAGAGGTTATTGGCGCCTAAGGAAAGTGAGGATAAGCCAAAGGACAACCGAAGCTAATGATAAATAGTTAAATATTTTTTGAATTGGAGTTGAGGTGTAGTGCCATTGAATATTATCAGTTGAAATATCGCCTTCGGTTGTACAGAGGTATCCAGAACATTCTTGGTAGTCCACAGGCTTGTTATCTTGGGAAATTTCATATGAATTTGGGAAATAACTAAGTTTTTTCCCGTCGTGATAGCAGTCATTAATAGCACCTTGAGGTAGAAGTTCATCGGCTATTGTTGTATTCCCTATCCTGGTAAAATCAGGTTTGTTTGGATTAATAACTGCTTGAATGTGATTTCTATTGCTAACAAGTGAAATGATTATTATGAAGAGCAAAAATAATGGGCGAAATTTTGCTGGAAGAGAAAGATAAGTAAAAGGTGAAATAATGGAAATTAGAAGTACTGATAATCCCAAAAGACGCCAAGGGTATTGAAGTTGGTGCAAAATTTTTAGATTATCCCAAATGATTTTTGATGGGGGTAAGGTCATAAAAAGACAAACTAATAGAGGTAAGCTCAGGTACAACAAATATCGATGACGAATAGACAGAATTAGGGTCAAAGCAAGCAAACACCACTGAAGGTAACCGAATTTGAAAGACATACCATCATTAGTGTCAGAAGTAGAATATCCCCATCCCCAAGGTGAAATAAAGAGTTGTTTTAAGGTAGGAAAATGTTGATTATAATCTGCGGCAATACTGGTTCCTAGTTTGACATATTTTTTTTCAAGAATTGCAGGTCCAAGAAAAAAGCTTGATGCCAAACAAGACAATAACAAAGTAAACACTAAAAAATAATTAATTTTTTTATTTTTTACAAAAAGATAAATACAAAATCCAACAATGAGGGGGAAAGTAATTAATACTGTGGTGTTATGAGACAAAAAATATAAAATAGTGACAAAAAATAGAGAAAAATATTTTGATTTATTGATTAAGAGCAATACTAATGGAAAGAGGCCATATGTAATGATTTCTGGATTGGCACGTACATAAACCAACTGTAAAAAATATGGATTAAGGGCAAAAAGAATGGCGGCAATAAGACTACCGCTATAAGATTTTTTTAGTGAATAGACAAAATAAAAAATTGAAAAGGTACCGATTGTATAGAAGGTGGCCAATATAATCTTAAAACTTAAAAAGATGTCTATTTTGAATAAGTCCAAAAGGGAAAAAACGTAATATATTAATGGATAAAAAAAGTTGAAAACAGGTAGGCCACAACCATAATTCAAAGTACTAGCCCAACGTAAGGGAAATTGACCTGATTTAATTGAACTAATAGCTGCAAAGGCTCGTTGTAATTGAAAATCACCATCGTGATTTTGCCAGTAATCTACTTTGAAAAAGAGGGCATAAAATACCCAAAATAATATTGAAACTAAAATTAAAATTGATAATTTATGTTTCATTTTAGAATTGACTGGGGATAAATAGACTAATATCCCCAGAGGTGGGTAATAACTCTTTTTTAGGAATTATAAATTGAACACCTGGGTCATTTGGATTATTACTACGACTAATTTTGTAATGTTTTATCAAGTAATCAAATCCATTGTTCTCACCCAAAGGGGTGTCGTATGAAATGTAAACAGACTTATCTTGAAGGATTTCTTTTGCCTTTTGAACAATATCATTTTTATAAAATAATGAGGTTGGACTGGGTCTAATTGATTTGAAGGAATTAAAACTAAAAAGAAAATATAATGGAATTATCAGATAATAAGGTAATTTTAATTGAGAGATAAAAATTGACAAATATAGAATTATTATTGGTAATAGGTAATTAAAATAATACTCTGAAGGTCTTTTGCCATATATCATGAAGGCAATTGGGGTGATGAATAGTAGTAGAGTGAAAGAAAATATATAGGGTTTTTGTCGATTAATAAATCCAAAGAGTAGTAGCAAGGACCAAAAAATTATTGAGATTGCGGTACTGTTTATACCAATAATTAGATTGATAAAATTTGACCAGACAGGTAAAAATGCACCAATAGATTTGACTGAATTATCTGAGTTAGAAAAGAAATTGATAAACAAATTAAAGTTTATTCCCTGATGTCGAAGATCAAAAACTATTAGTGGTAAAAAGGTTAGGGCAAAACCGAATAGAAGCCAAAAAAAATATTTTATATTTTTGTTATTTTTGCTTATTAAGTAAATAAGTGTAAAGACAAGATAAAACAAACCCTGAAAATGAATGTGAAAAATTAATCCCAAAATAAGGCCTAAAATTATGAAATATTTTTTATTATTCTTTAACCTGTCAAGGGTAAATATTAAACAAGAAAACATTAGGGGGATTAATATGGGGTTCCATGAAATCCTATCTTGGGTAACAGTGGCGGGAAGAAAAGACCATATAGCCAAAAATAACAAGGTTACTTTTTGACCATAAAGTTTTTGAAAGACAATAAAAGTTAATATGAAAAAGATGGTTGTAGTAAAGGCAATAAAATAAATCATTGCTTGGGGATGAAGCGAGCTAATTAGATAGAAGGGAGCTAAAAGATAATAGAAATAAGGCCCAAGATAAAAACCATTGTCACCAACTACCCGAGGACCTATAAGGGGAAGGGAAAATTGGGTAAAAATTTTTTCAACAGCTTGGGCGTCGCGCTCTTGGTCCCAACCAAAACTAATGGTCTTTGGCAACATCCACATTCTCATTAATATAAAAACCACAAAGACAAGGAAAACAAGAAGTGGCTTTTCTAATTTCATTATTGGCCGCTAGGATTTGGAACTAATTTATATATTTTAATGCCCTCAATTTCTTTTTGATTGTCTATTTTTGCCCATCCAAAGGCAGCAATTCCCCATTCAGGATTGTTTATTGGATTACAGTTGACATCGGGATGTGGAACGCAAATAACGAAAAGTTGATCCGTTTTTTTATCACTTAAATCAAAGTAGTTTTTTTGGTTTAGTAAATAATATGAAAATCCATAACCCATTTTTGAAAGAACAGCAAAATTAAAATCTTGATTATTGGCATCTGTAATGACAATATCGGCAACAGCAGACGCGGTTTTTAATTGATGCGGTGGTGACCAGCGAAAAGGATTTTGAAGAAGAGAAAAAATAGTCAAGAAAATAAATAGAAAAATAGATAGTAGTTTTGGGGCTTTACTTAAAAGATAGCCCATTAGGATAAAAAGAACTGGGAAGAGAAAACCAAAGTAGTGATCATATATATGTTGTTTGTACAAACCTAGGCCAACAAGCCCAAAGAAATACCATAAAACACAGTAAAGTAGTTTTTGATTTCGATATTTTTTTAAAAGATATATTAAGCCTATAAATAGGATAATAGAAATTATTATTCCAAAAGTTATATCCTTTCCAGCCAAAAGACTGGTATTAATTTGATTGAAAAGTTTTGGAATTACGGGAAGGGACTTATAGACCTTTAAATTAACAGTTGTCTCTCGTTGACTAAAGAAAGTTAAGAGGGCTTTAATATTCTGACCATTGTGTTTTAAATCAAAAAGTAATTGAGGAAAAAGAGAAATAATAAAGACAACAACAGCCATCAGAGTTGGAGGGATTGATTTTTTGGAATAGTCCTTTAACCAAATTATTAAAGCTAAAGGGAGAAGAATCAAAGCCAGATAATGAGAATTTAGACACATAGCAAATGACAAAGAGGCCCAAATATAGCGCTTTTCAGTCATAAAATAGATAAAAAGGAGAGCAAAGAGTGGCATGATGTTTGGATTCCAAGAAAAGTTGGCATATTTTATTGCTGTGGGAGAAATAGCATAAAGAAAGGTGGCAATATAGGCAGTAGTTGGATTAAACCATTTTTTTGATACAAAAAATATCAAATATGCGGTGACAACTGAAAGAAGGGCTACAAAGATAGCCGGACCGACAGGATTAAAGTTGGCAAGAAGTAAGGCGGGGGCAATTAAATAATAGTAAAAAGGGCCTAAATACATGTTACCAATACTAGTTTGAGGTCCAATAAAAAAGAGATTGCCGTTTTTTAAAAAATCGCGAACAATTATGACATCTCGACCTTGGTCCCCCAAAAATTCCATGTAATCAGAGATACGATATAGCCTAAAAAATGCTGAAACAAGCAATATAAATACAATAAGCCAGTGTTTAATAAGAAATTTTTTAATCACGGGAAAAATTTATTTTGTACCAAAGTTTAAATAAATCAGAGAAACTTTTGATAATAACTTTTAATTGACGACCTGTAGCCTGTCCCTCTGTACGTGGGTAGTGATGGACGCCAATCTCGGTAATTTTAAAGCCAGCTTTTTTTGCTTTGATAAGAAATTCGCTACTAATAAAGGCTCCCCTTTCGGCCTCAAGCTTAGGAATAGTATCAACAACTTCTTTTTTAATAAATTTAAAGCCACAGTCAATGTCGGTGACATGTAATCCAAAAAGGACATAGACAATTAACTCCCAAATTTTTGAAGATAAAACTACTAGTGGAGAGACTTTTCGTTTTAGATAATATCCAATAACTAAATCAGATTTGGTACTCTTTTGAGTTTTAATAAATTTTTCTATCTCTGAAAAATCGAATTGGCCATCTGAATCAGTAAAGGCTATCCATTTGTACTTTGAATTATAAAGGCCACTTTTAAAGGCAGCACCATAGCCACGATTTGGGTTGTGGGTAACAACCTTGATGTTTGGAGAATATTTATTTTTTATCTTTAAGGCAACTTTTCCAGTAGCATCTTTTGAACCATCATTAATAATGATTATTTCCCATTTTGTAGCAATTTTTTTTAATATCGATACAGCTTTGTTTACAGTGGTTTCAATGTTTTTTTCTTCGTTGTAACAAGGGAAAAATACTGATATTTCATCAATTATTTTACTATTCATATTGACAGTATAGCAAAAGACTTGACTTATGAAAAAAATCAGATATACTATCCTCTAATATTTAGTTATTATCATTAATTTAAATGAAAAAAATATTTTTGTTTTTAGCTCTCGTTACTTCTTTACTTTTGCCTTCCGAGGTTTTTGCTGATGCTTACTCTCAAGGTGAAGTAAATTATCAAGTATCAATTGATAAAAAGATTAGACCTATAAACGATTCTAACTTTTATGACAATATTGGAAAGGATCAAAAGGTATTTGTCAGTGAAGATTTGATGGATTTTAATATTTTGGTTGAAAATACCGGTAAAGACATTTTATACAACCTAGTTGTAAAAGATTTTTATCCAGTTGTTAACCAAATTATTTTGGCTCCAAATGATGTTGATAAAATTAATCGTCAAGTTACCTGGAAAATCGATACTTTAGCTGTAGGTGAAACAAGAAATTTCACTTTAAGGGCAAAAGTTTCAACAAACAGTGCCTCTATGTCCCAAACTAATATAGTTCAGGTCAGTAATAACTACGTTTTTGACCGAGATACTGCCACCTTCTTTGTTGCTGGTAAAACCAGTCCTAGTACAGGTAGTAACGATATCTTGGTTAAAACTGGGATAGCTTTAACTCTGTCTCTTGTGGCATTAGCCTTAAGAAAGATGGCTAGAGGGTATTAATTAGACAAATAGACTATTAGATAAGTAGTTGATTAGTAAATCCTCCGCGTAAGCGGGGGATTTTTGTTTAAAGATAGTTTACGTGTAAATATAGGGTGTTAAGACTATTGTCCACCTTGTCTTTTACTCTCACGTATTTCAGCACACATCCCTGGTAATTAAATTTTCCTCGATAAAGGGTTCCGTCGTGGGTAGAATAAACGTCAAGTGAAGATTTTGAATAGATGTCTATACCTGTATGGAAACTATATATCTTGCTAACCCATGATTTATTTTTAATGGCTTGGGTAACACCATAACCTTGTTCAAAGGCAATAGTCTCCTTTAGAGGCCAGTCCCAATTCCCAGTGGGATTAAAGGGATCTCCACCAGTGTGATCAATATACTGAATGTTTGGTTTAAGTTGATTAAAGGGATTTTCGGGATTGTTATTTTGTTTGACCATAAAATGAAGATGAGTACCACTAGAATTGCATGAGGGACCTGGTATAAGACTGGCGATTCTATCATTTTTTTTGATTTCACCTACCAATATCTCATCACCCTTGCCGATTAGGATGTTTTGAATGGCTTCATACTCGGCCACGGCTTGATTTAGGAGAGATTGATACCTAGCCTCATCATTTTTTGTAATTAACAATAATTCAGATTTGAATTTTTTTTGTTCGGCTAGACTATTTTTTTGCTGAATTAATTGGGTTTCTTTTACTTCTAATTCACTTTGTTTTTTGGCCTTTTCTTGTTTTTGAAGATTATAGCTTGAACGTGTTGATTCTAATTTTTCAAGAGTGTCTTGATTTTCTTTTTGAATATTCGATAAATACTTATAATTTTCAAAAAACCTATTAAAATTACTTGAAGAAAACATGACATAAAAGGGATTTTTTTTCTGAAGTTTGTAGTTTTGATTAACGTTTTTTGTGTAAGTTACAAATAAATTATTGATTGAAGAGTTTAGTTTTTTTATTTCTGTTTCTAGATTACTTATATCCTTTTTTAAAATATTTATTGAAGTCGAGGTTTGTTTGATAATAAGTTGAGTTTGGTCTATTTTTAGGTTGAATATTTTGATTTGGTTATATAAAGTGTCCTTGGCTTTTAATAAATCTAATAGTTTTTGGTTATATTCTTCAATTTGTTTTTTTAAGATTTGCTCGACTATATTTTGAGTTGGGGTGGCTGATGGAGTTGAAAGTATGCTTGTCGTTTGAGCTATTATTTTACTTGTAAAGAGTAGATTGATAAGGACGATATTTAGAATTATTTTTTGTAGCATTATTATTTGGTAATAAGGCGAAGACTCATGATTGAAGAAGTGGAATAGCGACTACTAAAGCTTATATCTGAGCCAAACCAAGGATCATGAATAGTGTAATTTCCCTTTGAACCTCCAATGATGACAACAAAATGCATTCCAGAAATTGTTTTCATCGAAATTTGAACGATAACATAACGCCCAGCATCAAGCTCTTTATCGATAGTGTCGGTGTTGTATGATACTTGCTTATAAGTATACCCAGAGGGCGGATGAGGAATCGAGGCATAAGCGGAATTATATTGGAAGTTACTTGGAATAGCCGCATAGGCGGAAGGACTTATGTCTGATCCCAATTTTTTGAAAACCATGGAGATACTACTAATATAACAACCAACAGCACCTATTGTATCTGAGGAGTAACCAATCGTTTGCTTGCACCAACGAGGATCACGCTGACTATAAAAATTACCATCACTACCTCCACCAGGCGTTGATGAGAGACAGGTTGATCCAAATGCAGAAGAGAACCTCCTAAGAGCACTTAACTGAGCGAGAACATCCCCAAGCTGTTTTTGGGTTGTTTTTAATAATTCATTTTTAATATTGTTTTGGTTTGTTAAATCCTTTTGTTGAGCCGCCAGTACTTTTTCAAGAGATTCTAGTTCCTTTTGTTTTTTTGCCTTTGCCTGTTTCTCTTGATCAAGAGTTGTTCTGGTAGTTTCTAAGTTTAGTAGAGTGTCTTGGTTTTCTTTTTGAAAACGAGAAATATATTTGTATTTTTCAAAATAGTCATTAAAGTTTAGTGAAATTAGAAATGAATAGAGGGGAATTTTTTTTTGGAGTTTATAGTTTTGAGAAATTTGACTTATATATATTGCCGAAAGATTATTTAAAGATACGTCAAGATTGCCAATTTTAACTCCTAGATTAGCTATTTCACTCCTGAGAGTTTTAATTGAAAAAGTAGTTTGTTTAATTTTGTTTTGAGTTTGGGCAATTTGAATACTAATTAGTTGAATTTGACTGGATAGGGATGAGCTGTTTTTAATAAGTTCGTTTTTTAACTTGTCTAACTCTTCAATAGACATATTCTCGTAATTGTCGGCAGCATAGGAGTTGATGGGCAAAAACAAATACAAAAATGAGAGTATTAGGATAATTCTTTTTACCATTTGATATATCTTCTAGCACCAAGCCAACTAGCAGACAAACCAATGAAGATTCCAGCAAAAATCTCAGCTAATAATAGTAAGGGTTCAAATATGGTTAAAGCGTAGATGAAGGTGATTGGCTGAAAGAAAAAATTTACCGAATCACGTAAATTGTAAATAATCAAAAAACTTATGATAAAACCAAAAAATGACCCGATTGAGCCGTAAATAATACCTTCGAGTATAAATGGTTTTTTGACATAGAATTTTGAAGCACCAAGTAATCTGGAAATTCTGATCTCATCTTTTCTGTTGGTAATTTTCATACCTATAAGGGTAAAGATTACTAAAAAGGCAATAAGTACAAATATTGATATTAAGACAATACTTGAAGTCCGAATAACTTGAGTCCAAGTAAGTAGTGATTGGATTATGTCTTTTTGATAAATAATTTCGTCAACAATTTGACTTTTGGCTGAAAAACTTTGGGCAATCACTTCAAGCACTTTTGGATTGTATGCCGATACTTCAAAAGAGGCTGGGAGTATTGAGGCGGTAACCATTTCAGTTAAAAGTGGATTATCCTTGTTCATCTCCTTGTATAAGGATAAGGCCTTATCCTTTGAGATATAGCGAATTTCTTTGATATCAGGATAGCCAGCTAACTCTTTTTGAACAGCTTGGACAGTGGCCTCATCGAGACCATCTTTTAGAAAGATGGTAATTTCGGGTTTTGTTTCAAAATAACTTAAAACACTACTTAGACCTCGATTTACGAAAATAAAGGAATTCAAAATGAGAAAACAGATAAAAACAGTCAAAAAGGCCACTAAGCTTTGAAAAGGTGAGCGGCGAATGTGATGAAGAGTGAGATTAAGTATTTTCATGTTCACTTTTGCCTAATTTTATAACTTTTTTATCGAGTGATTCGATAAAATCCATATTGTGAGTAGTCATAATTATGGTTGTTTTGTATTTTTTGTTGATATTTTGAAGAATTTTTATAAGATTCCAAGCATTTGTGGGATCTAAATTTCCTGTTGGCTCATCGGCTAAGATTACTTCTGGTTCAATACTTAAAGCCCTTGCAAGTGAAGCTCTTTGGAGCTCTCCTCCGGATAACTGAGATGGGAAAAGAAAATGACGATGTTGCAACTTGACCATTTTTATGACTTCGTCGATTCGGGAGAGTCTCTTGGCGTTTGGGTAATTTACAATATCTAAAATGAGAGCTATGTTTTCCTCAATAGTAAGGTCATTTATTAGTTGATAGTCTTGAAAGATAACTCCAATCTTGCGGCGTATTTTGTCTATTTCGTTTTTGTTTTTTAGATGATTAAGGGCTTTTCCATCAATTAATATGTCTCCACTATTTGGTTTTATTTGATTTAGAATCAACTTTATTAGGGTGGACTTACCAGAACCTGAAGGACCGGTAATAAAAACAAAATCTCCAGGCTCAATTTTGAGATTTAAGTCCTTAAAGACACTGATAGGTCCATAATTTTTTGTTACTTTTTCAAAGACAATTTCCATCGTTTATTCTAGGACTTTAACACTGCCGACATCTAATAACCAGGCAGTTTGTTTTGAAGCATTGGTTTCACCCTTTACTTCGACTTTTCTACCAACAAACAAATCAAGATCAACCACTGAAGAAGTCAAAGAGGCTCGTTGTGAGGCTCCACCTTCACGATTTAAGATATGAGTCCCTACACCATTGATAGAACCCTTCTCGATTGTGCCACTGGCAGAGTCTTTAAATATTGTAGCTGTGTCACCATATATCTTACCTACCTGAATTTCGTCCTTATTTTTTATATCATCGGTACTTATGGCTTGTTCTTGGCTAGTAAGTGAAATCTTTCCGTTGTCCTTTGAAATGGGTAAAAGTCTTGATGCCCAAAAACCGATTGCAATGGAAAAAATTAAGCAAATACTGATAACTGTTAATGACAATGACAGTTTTGGAGGTGTGGGTGATGTTGGGGAAGATACTGGGTTTGAAGATAGATTTGGTATATCCATAAAACCAGTATATCAAAATTTCAAAGTGTGGACAGTGAATTGGAGAGATACTCTTGAAAGAGTCGATAATCTCTGTCTTGTGGTATGAAAACCCACTGAGAATTTATAAATCTTTGAGGATGATAAAAAATATCGGTTTTTGGATTTTCTCCACTGCTGATAGGATATCTTTGAATTGAAATATCTTTTAGCTTTAAACCATTTTTTAGTAAATAGCTCACGAATTCAAGATCAGTAAAATTTTGTTCAAGATTTTGCCAGTAGTTGTAAAGATCAAAAACTAATAGCGGATTTTTGATCACGCTTAATTTTAGTTTGTCGATAAGAGCATTTATTAGTTGTTGTTGTCTTTCGATGCGACCTAAATCGGTACCACCACTTGAAGCGGTCTCACTACTTTTACGGGAACGGACGAATTCAGTAATGTTGTTACTATCAAGATGTACCCAACCTGTTTTGAACTCAATAGTTTTGTACATAGGGGCATCTGAGTTCGGGTTTTGAATGTATGCTTCATTTGGATACTTTTCATCGATAAATCCATTTTCCAAAAATATATCTATTCCACCGAGGATATCCGCTAATTGTTTTAGATTGTCAGTCGATAAGACAAGTACCCTATTTACCGGTTGACCAGAAATTGAAGCAAAATTTTTTGAGATATAGGTAAAAGAATCGACGTCATTCTCTCTGTTTTTTGACATGGGATAAATTTGATTTATTTTGCTGGCAGTGAAGTAATTCCACAAGTCTCTTGGAAGAGAAAAAAGCTTTATTTTATTTTGTTTAAAATTTATTTGTGAAAAAATAATTGTATCAGTGGTTTCAGTTTTTTCAAGCCAATCGTTTCTTCTATCGAGACCCAAAATAATCATATTTAGATAATCAGGTGCTTGATTTTGTTTCAATGCTTGGTAGATGAGGTTTGGGAAATAATTTATCGGTCGATTGGTTTTTTTTGAGGTGATAAAGACAATTAAAAAGATAATCGAAATTAATATAAGTAGTAAAAATGATATTATGACAAAAATTTTTTTCATTGTTTCAGTTCGGCTTCAATAAAAGCATTTATATCACCATCCAAAACACTGGTTGTATCTGAGGTTTCATATTTGGTCCGTATGTCTTTTACCATTTTATAAGGATGTAAAACATAAGATCTTATTTGATGTCCCCAACCGGCAATGACATTGTCTCCCTTTATGTCTTTCTTTTCTTTGGATAATTCGGCTTGATTTATTGCCCAAAGTTTTGAAACTAACATCTCCATGGCCTGGAGACGATTTTGTTCTTGAGAACGTTGGCTTTGGCAAGAAACAGCAATTCCTGTGGCTTTGTGAACAATTCTGACCGCGGTTGACACCTTGTTCACGTTTTGTCCTCCATGTCCACCAGCTCGGTAGGCTGCAAATTCTATGTCTTCTGGTTTGATATTTACTTCAGTGGCATCTTGGATAATTGGAGAAACCTCTACTTTAGCAAAGGAAGTTTGCCGAAGTTGGTCGGCATTAAAAGGTGAAAGACGAACAAGACGATGTACACCATCCTCACCACGTAAATATCCGTATGCATAAGGCGCAACAATTTTAAAAGAAACAGACTTTATACCGGCTTCATCCCCAGGAGTAATGTCTAATAATTCATAATGCCATCCCTGTCTTTCGAAGTAGCGCATATACATTCTCTGAAGAATTGAAGCCCAATCCATGGCCTCGGTTCCACCTTGACCTGAATGAATAGAAAAAATAGCGTTATTTTTGTCATATTTGCCCGAAAGATATGTTTTTAATTCTAGTGAATCTACTTGTTTTTCGACATTCTTAATTCGATTGTTAAGTTCAAACGAAAGAGTCTCGTCAGGTTCTAAATCTAAAATTGAAGAAAATTCTTGTAGGTCAGTTATTTCTTGATCAACACTGGTAATACTTTCTATGGTCTTCTGGACATCTGACAGTTCTTGCATAATTTGAGAAGCCTTTTGGGGATCATTCCATAAGGATGAGTCAAGAGAGTTTGTTTTTAATTCTTGTTCACGAAGTAATAGAGTGGTAAAGTTTAATTTATTTTTTACTGCTTCAAGTTTTTCGCGTAATTCGGTTAAATTCATTTTTTAGATGTTTCTATATTTTTTATAATTTCATCATAAAGCTTGGTAACAGCTTGTTTTTTTATGTCGATAATTTGCTTATCTATAAAAGTTACAATTTGTTTTTTGTATCCCTCGAATATTGTCTGAGCTTTGAGTATAACAGGTTGGGTGTTTAC
>DATMWB010000047.1:0-7210 GCA_035562735.1 Candidatus Methanoperedens sp. | reverse complement strand
AAATTGTTTCTCATATTTTTTTGCTACATCCCACACTGACAATCCTTCTCTTTTTGCCCCTTTTTCCATCTTATCTTCACCACTGTCAGAATCAGAAGTTAGGTGTCCAACATCGGTCAAGTTCATCACCAGTTTTACTTCATAATTAAAATACTTTAAAGTTCTAGCCAAAATATCTACAAATAAATAAGCATACATGTTTCCCAAATGTTGATTCCAATAGACCGTTGGACCACAAGCATATATCCCCACTTTTCCCTTATTAATCTCTTTAAATTCCTCTTTTTTTCTAGTTGCTGTATTGTAAAAATATATTTTTTGATTCATTTTATTAGTTTCGTCTTTTAGTCAATTTTACCACCCTTAAACTCACTTGTTGCCGACATTTGTGAAGCATTTGGTGTTGCAGTTTGACTACTTTTCTTTTTCCCAGGGGCCATCGAATGCTTTGCCCTTTCCCTTTTTTCGTTACCTGGTTCTTCAACAAAATTTTCTCTCTCTCTTTCTTCTGCTTCTCTTTGCAATTTAATCTTTTCTAAAAATTCTTTTTGTTTCAGTTCTTCTTCACTCTTTTCTTCCTGATCAACTTGTTTCATTTCTGCCTCAACATTGCGTCCGGGGATTTGTCTAAGTTTAGCCATTTCTTCCTGTTTTTTTCTTTCATCTTCTGCTTTTGCTTTAGCCATTTCCTCATCACTCATTGGTTTTGCATCTGCCACCAACTCCTGCCCCGTTACCACAGTACTAATTACTTGTTCCGTACTCTTGACCCCTTGTTCTGCGATTTCTGTCCCAGCATTCTGTATTGCCTGTAATATTTTTGTTGCATCAACCATATTTACTCTAGATTAACAAATTTTATAATTCTCGTCTTCCTTCAAAAGCTCTCGATAAGGTAACTGAATCGGCAAATCCCAATTCAGCTCCCATAGGTAAACCACTTCCAATCCTCGATATTTTTCCCCCAAAATTATTTTCTTCAAGCTTTTTTTTAAGATAAAGCGCTGTCCCCTCACCTTCAATAGTAGGATTTGTAGCCAAAATTATTTCCTCAATTTCATCCTTCATAACTCTATCCAACAATTCACCAATTTTTAAATCATCTGGACCTACATGCTCAAGTGGATTAATAACCCCACCTAAAACATGATAAAGACCACTAAACCCACCAACGGCTTCTACCGCTAGCACCTCATCTGCTCTTTCAACCACACAGATTATCTTTCTGTTTCGGGTTACATCTTTACATATTTCACACTCATCAGTCTCACCTACTCCAAAGCAAGTTTTACATATTTTTATTCTTTTTTTTAAATTTGATACCGAATCAGCCAGTTTATCGGCAAAACCATCTGGGACTGCCAATAAATAAAAACCCAATCTTGCCGCACTCTTTGGACCAATACCAGGCAACCTCTCAAAGTTTTCAATCACCTCACTTAAAGCCCTGGGTATTTTTCTCATCTTATTTCATCAAGCCTTCAAGACCACCCAAATCCTGCATTTTTTTAGCTGCATTTTCTTGAGATTTTTTCATTGCTTTGTTAATTATTTCTACTAAGATTTTGTTCTCTGCACCATTAATCGAAAGATATTTTATTTTTTGATCTCCAGTAACTTTTATAGAAACACCGTTCTCCTCCATCTCTGTCAATTCCGACTCTAAAGCCTTTTTTAATTTAAGAGCTTGCATCATCAATTTTGCTTTATCAAACATATTTTTATTTAAAAATTAATTTAACTCCTAATTTTATCACTTACCTAAATATTTTTTTCTTCTATTTACAATCAATCTCTCAATCCTTCCTTTTTCCTTTCCAAAGATCAAGTCATCAACAATTTCAAGTTCAGTATTATCTAAAAAATGAATCACACTATCTCTTGCATCCCTATCTCCTCCATTTCCAAATAAATTAAATCTAACGCTGTGTATTGCCGCATGCCCTGGTAAACTCAATCCAAGTGCATACCTAAAATCACCTGGCACAATCCCAACCGCCACCAATTCCCTCTTAGGTGGTTCGTGATGAAATATTTCCAATAACAAATCAGGTGCTAAATAGCATCTTTCTTTTTGTATCCTTCTAACAAGTAGTTGTGTATCTTTTGAGAAATTACCTTTCTCCGTCATCCAAATATATCTTTGGCAACATCGTAAATCTCTGCTTCAGACATTACTTTCTGATTATCGTTTTTTACAACGGTTAGTGGAGTTGATTTTTTATTCTCTCCATCACTCAATACACAATTAAAATTCAAAAAACCTCCAAATACTTTGTCTAATCCAATTTCAACAATTTTTCGATTCTTCGCTTCCTCAAGCTTTTCTTTATGGAACTTGTAAAAAACTTCAATGACCAGCCCCTCGTCGGTCATTTTTTTAGGTCTAGCAGCTCGTAAAAAGGCTTCTACTGAATGATTATAGGGTTTAACTGCCCCTAGTATCTCCCCCCATTTTTCTTGTACTTCAGCAATCTCAACACTTATCTTTGGTTTCGTTTCCACTTCCTTTACCGCTTCGACAATCTTTTTTTCAATTTCTTTTTCTTTCTCTATCTTTTTTTCTTCCCAAGAATTATCAACTACCTTCTTTTCTTCATTTTTTTTCTCATTTCTAGTTTCAAGTTTCTCGTTTCTACTCTCTTTCTTCTCCATCATTTCAATAACTGCCAACTCCAAGGGAAGCTGTTCAATCGTCGACAACTTCTCCATTTCACCAGCCTTCACTAAAATTTCTATCCTTCTTTTTAACTCAACATTATTCAAATCAATTAATAACTTCTGGTGAAAATACTGTAGCCATTTTAATCTTAATTCACCAAAATCCACACCTTTCTCGGCCATAATCTCCAATTTGTCAAACACTATCTTCAAATCATCATGTAAATCATTTTCTAATTCATCGGCCTGATATTCACCCCTAATTGTTGCATAATAAGTTTTTACATTATCAATATCAATCTTATCCCCGAACTGCAAAAATATTTCGTTAAAAGTACGCTGTAAATTTCTAAAACTTCCGTCAGAATTTGCCACCAACATTTCCACTGCATCACTATTTATCTCGATTTTTTCACCCTTAATTATTTTTTCTAAAGATTTATTAAGTTCTTCTAACTTTCCTTTTCTAAAATTCACTTTCAACAATCTAGACAATACTGTTTCCGGAATTTTTTGGGCATCAGTTGTACATAAAATAAACAAAGTGTCTTTCGGTGGCTCCTCGATTAGCTTTAAAAGTGCATTAAACGCCTCCTTTGTCAGCATGTGTACCTCGTCAATAATAAAGATTTTTTTCTTAAGTCTTATTGGTGACAAATAGGCATTTTCCTTTAAGCTCCTGACATCATCAATTCCCCTATTTGAAGCGGCATCAATCTCTAAAATATCAAGACTATTTCCCTTTTCAATTTCTAAGCAATTCTCACATTTACCACAAGCCTCAGCATCTTTTAATTTTAAACAGTTAACAGACTTTGCCAATATTCTTGCCGCTGATGTTTTCCCTGACCCCTTTGGACCAGCAAAAAGAAGTGATTGAAAATCATTATTACTTAAAACAATACTTTTTATTTTATCGGATACTTCAGGTAAATCTAATTCCGTTATTTTACTTGGTCTATATTTTAAATGAAAAACTGACATCTGCGTAATTTAACCAAAAATAGACCACTTTAACAACATCACAAACTACATCATTTCAACAGATTTTCAACACCATGCTTCATCCATTCACCAAGAATTTCGTCTCGACTTTTTTTTAAAAATTTTTCTTCATATTTTAATTTTTGAGTACAAATCACCACATCACCAAGCCTTATAAATCCGTCAGCATCTTTTTCTCTTGACAAGGGAAAACCTAAAACCTGTGGAATATAATCCTTACCTCTATATCTTATATTTAATTCCTTTGCCTTCTTTCGACCAACAAAAACAATGCTTAACTCAATGTTTTCTAATTTAAAATTTATCAACGCTTTCCTAGCTTTATTTAACACCAAACTCTCATCAAGACCCCAATTCTTAGGATGTTTGATTAGAATTACATTCTTCATTTTATCTTTTAAGGAATCTAGTTTCCCATTACTTCCTTAACTATCTTGGACACCACATCTCCACTTGTTTTTCCAGCCAACATCTTCATCGTCTCCCCCATAACTATTCCAAAATTCTTTCCTTTTTCAACCACTATCTTTTCAACTATATCCTTAATTTCTTTTTCCTCCATCTCTTTGGGGAGATATTCTTTAACCACCAAAATTTCATAATCCTGTTCTTTGACCAAATCTTCTCTACCAGCTTTTAAAAACATTTCTCTAGCTTCTTGCTTATTTCTCAACTCTTTTCTTAATACATTTACCTCTTCCACTTCATTCAAACCGTCAGGAGGCAGTTGAAGTTCCCTCTTATCAATCAATGACACCAAAAATCTTAGTACTTCTACTCTCTTTTTGTCACCCGATTTTAAGGCTTCAACTGCCTCTGTCTTTATACGATTACGCAACATATTTTCTTGATTTCTTTGCTCTCTTGCGACATTTTTCGCGCCACAAGATAATTTTCTTTTTTGCATAACGACCAATAGAAGGCTTGGCATACGCTGCCCTCTTTCTTACTTCTTCGGTAATATCCTCCTCTAGACATAGTCTACGGAATTTACCAATAATATCGTCTTTTGATTCTCCTTTTTTTCTTTTGACAATAATTGCCATTAGCTCACCTCCTTAATACAAGCCCTATTTTACCCGTAAGACGATTACTTGTAAACACTCAATCCATTCAACTACCACCCAAACTTAGCCGTTATCCATTCAAACCAAAGTGGAATATTGGTTTTCACTCTATCGACAACCGAGTTTATAGTCACCTCTGTAACAGATTTTTTATTACAAAATACAATATCAAGACTATTGATAACTCCATCCTTATTATGATCAACCCCAAAGTTACAAGCGTTCTTTTTTTCTACTCTAAAGATAGAACTAAAATTTGTAACAACACTATTCTTACAATTTAAATCACAACTAGTTGAACAGTCTGAATTTTGACGTTGTTGACAACTTTGACCCTTGTCATTTGTACAACTTGTTCCCAAATTCATCACCTGACATTTTTTGACCTCAACACAATTTCTATTACACACCCAAACACAATCAGTACCCTTAAACCATTTACAGGTCTTTCCATCTATCCCAATACAATCAACATCCAAAACTGCAGTCGCACAACTTTTTACAGTTTTTGTTGGAGTTACTGACTGAAAACTAATAGTTGGAGTTGGATAAATAAATATTTTGGGTGTAGGTGACACAGACATTTTATCTGTTGATACTAGCGTAGGTCTTGGGGTAACTTTTACCGTTGGGTAACTTATAACCTTAGGGGTTGGAGTTGCTGTTGGTTTTACCTCGCCACAAACATATGAAGACCAAACATAAGTTGCTTTCCCACTACAACACATCCCTGGGTTTGAAGTACTCAATCCATCCCTAATACAGACAGACGTAGTTGGCTTTGGAGTTGGAGTTGCCGTTGGCTTTGGAGTTGGAGTTGCCGTTGGCAAATTATGAACTCCTAATATCCTAGAATCCTCTTCTACTTCACTAGCAACTCTAGACATCAAAAACAGAGACAAAGCTATAACAGATAACCCTACAAAAATAAAAGTATGATGACCTACACCCTTTCTTTTCACTCTTAAATTCTACACGTTAAATCAAACAAACTCTACACAATACTAGTTATTTTATCTTGTAAATGCTTTTAGTTTTGATCACTCAAACACTTTATCTTATCCATGCTGTTAATTACCCCATCTTTATTATAGTCAACACCAGCCGGGCAAGGATTGGAAGTGGTTGCGGTTGGAATTGGATTTGGAGTTGTTACAACCCCTGAAGAATTTTTTTTCAAGCAAGACATATAATCCAAGCTGTTTACAATACCATCCTTATTATAATCAGTAGTCCTATTACATGTTGTAGTCCCCGTTGAAGAAGTCGAAGTAGCTGCTGTAGGAACCAATGCCACCGTTGGCTTAACCGACACGGTTGGAGTCACTGCCGTCCCACCTTTCGTCTTAAAGGAATAAGGGATACCATTATTATCATAAATATCATCCCCTACTTTAATTCTAAAATAATAATTTGTATTTGATTTGAGTGGTGTCAAAGTCAAAGAATGACTTATTGTTTGTTCACTTTCTGGAGCCCTAAGTAAAAGACTTGCTGGTGTAGTTCCATATTCCACAACCCCAATCGCTGGTTTATCAGTCTGCCAAGTTATTACAACACTTTTTCCATCATCATTTGGCTTTGCCAAAACATTTTTGGCTACTGTATCCCCAGCTGCACCACTTAAATAAGTTTTTGCCGTATTTATACCTAAAACACCCAAAACTCCTACCAAAATTAATATGATAAACACAATCACCGACTTTATCGATAACTTATTCTTGTTCATAAAAAGCGAAGTGCTAGTGAAGCTAATACTCCAACTAATCCAAATACCAGCAAGGCAACTGTTGTTTCAACAGCACCTGTTTGAGGCAATTCTTCATCATCAGTTGTTTCACCACCCCCACTTGTTGTTGGAGCTGGAGTTGCAGTTGGATCAGCTGTCGTTCCCCCACCAGCTTCAATCGTATAAACACCGTTTTGATTTAAGGCGCAATTTATGACATCACTTGCTGACATATTAAAAATATTTGAATCTATTGTCGAACCTGCGGTACATGAAAAATTTACATTTGCAGTCCCAGTTGATTTGGCTCTAAATGTCACCACTACCAAATCTCCAAGTAAAGTCTTTGCCTCATAGGTACCCATATCTGTTGAACTACAGGATATATCAAATTTTCCAGTATCATTATAAATGTTTTTGCCTAGCGCGAAACTAAAAGCAGGTGTCGGCGCTGTTTCAATCGAGACGACCTCGAGAAGATTTGAATCAAAAGTCACCCATGCATCAACACCCTGTGATTTCTCAGTTCCCGAATCCACTCCAAGCGTCACTTGAAAAGTACTGCCATTAGTATAGGTTCCTGAACTCGGCGTGAATTTAAGCATCGGTCCAGCAGCATATGCCGGTCTAACCACAATTAAGTTTAAAAGCAACAGTATTAGGCAGAATATTTTTTTCATTACAAAGTACTATTAATTATTAAGTTATTAATTATTAATAAGGTAACACTTTAGCAGTTCTATTTTCA
>DATMWB010000046.1:0-12657 GCA_035562735.1 Candidatus Methanoperedens sp. | reverse complement strand
TATAATAATATTGTGTTTAAATACGAAGCTCTTGTCTTGGGCGAACTAAAAACAAATTGCTATCTACTTTGGGATAGTGAAAGTAAGGAGTCGATTATTATTGATGCGGCCGATGATGGTACGGCAATTTCTGACGAAATTCAAAGATTGGGACTAATACCAAAATATATTTTGTCGACCCACGGTCATTTTGACCATAATTTAGGAGTTTTAGATTTGAAACTGGTCTACAATATCCCCTTTGCTTGTAGTCAAAAAGATTGGTTTTTATTGGAAAGACAACAAGAAACGGCAAAGCACTTTTTGGGAATGGATATAAAAGTTCCTAATTTAAAAAAAATCGATAAAGATTTGAATGAGAAAAAGGAGATTGTTTTAGGAAAAGACATAATTAAGATTTTAAAATCCCCAGGTCATACACCAGGTGGACTTTGTTTTTTAGCAGACGATTTTTTGTTTTCCGGAGACACGATTTTTGCCGAAGGTATGAGAGGTCAAACTAGTTACAGTTACTGTTCAACAAAGGAAATATATGAAAGTATTGATATGATCTTGTCTTTACAAGAAAGCACAATAATACTACCGGGACATGGTGAGGAAACAACAGTAAGTGAGGCTAAATATTTCTTTCTAAAAGCTTAGGATTTACGAATAGAATTGATGGTTTCTTCGAAATTTTGAAGATTATCTTGCTTTAATGATTCTAGAAGTTCGATGACTAAATTTTCAAAATATGACTTGACAGCTACTGACTGATCGGAGGTTAATTTTTGTTCTTTTATTAGCTCTTCTATCGTTTGCATAAACACATTATATCGGATTACGGTAAAATATAGCAACCTACCCAAGCATTTCCCCATCGGTCGATGGACATCGACACTTGGGGTCAAGTAGGGTGACAGATGATTCCCCATCGTCTAATGGTAGGACACTACGCTCTGAACGTAGTAATTGTGGTTCGAATCCATGTGGGGAAACAAAACTAATATTATCTGACTTATTATCCGGTTATTTTACTAATTTGAGGGATTTTGTGGATTAAAAAAGCGGAGAGATAGGAAACAAGTGTGACGATGAGGAAAGGAATTAGAGTAAATGATAAGAGTGAATTTGGTAGTATCTTCCAAATAATTTCAATATAAATTATGTGGATAAAGTAAACAAAAAATGAATAAGAAGCAATCTTTTTAATGATATTAAAATTATGACTAATATTGTTAAAAGTCGAAAATAATAAGGCACCGACTGCCAGTGAATAGATAAATGCCAAGGGGCGCCAATTCGAGTAAAATGTTAGATAGTTTTTTGTATATCGATATAATGTCCATGCTTCACCGGTAATAAAAAGTGAAATAAAAACAACAAAAATAATTAAGAAAATATAATATTTTTTTAGGAAAGCTAAAATCTCGTTTTGATACTTAGAGGCTAGAGCCCCAAGAATATAGACATCAAAGTTTAGAAGAAAAACACCAATTGGTTGGGGTAAATTTAGTGGATGGATATAATAGTCATTGGCCAATAATAGTATTTGTAATAATCCTAAAATAATCAAAAATATTTTTCTTTTTAAGAAATGGATGTGGTTATGAATGAAGGGAAAAATGAGATACAAGATAAAAAGTGCAGGAATAAAATATAGTTGATAAGACGCGCTTCCTGACAATAATGCGAATATAAAATTTCCGTTGGGATTGGGATAAACCCAGTACATGTATATAGCACTCCAAAAAAGATAGGGTAGAAATATTTTTGAAAAACGTTGCTTTATATATGGAAAAAAACTTAAATTTTGGGGGTGACTTAACTCCAAAACAAAGGCCGAAATGAAAAAAAATAGAGGAACTGTAAAACGAGTGGCTTGGTTAAGATAAAAAGTTAGAAAATTTCCTAAAAAATCATATTTGACAAGTTCAAGACTTTTAGTGGAACAATGAATCAAGATAACTGAAATAATTAGGATGCTTCGAATGATGTCGATGGCATAATTATATTTAACTTCTATTTTTTGAAGCATAGTTGAGTTTAACAGGTTGACGGTAAAAATTGGTATGATTTATTCAATGTTGAACAGTAAAGTTAAAACAAAAATAGTAGCCACAATTGGACCAGCCAGTGAGACTGAAGAGATGATTGTTGCATTGATTGGCGCGGGGGCAAACGTATTTAGATTGAACATGAAATATGGGGAAGAGATGTGGCATAAAAAAAGAATTGATGAAATTCATCGCCTAGGTGAAAATAAAATACCAGTGTTACTTGATATCCCAAGTGCTGATTTTAAAATAATTGATGGTACTGATGTAATTGCTTTGTCCTATGTAAAAAGGGCCAAAGACGTAGTAAATCTAAGGGAAAGGCTAAAAAGAAAGGGAGTTTATATCCCCATCATTGCCAAGATAGAAAATGCCTTTGCGGTAGCAAATTTAAGTGAAATTATAAGCGTGGCTGATGGAATTATGGTTGCCAGAGGGGACCTAGGAAAGAATATACCAATTGAAAAGTTGGCTGTTTTACAAGAAATTATTATTGATGAGTCGAGAAAACAAAATAAGCCAGTGATAGTAGCAACAGAAATGTTGCTATCGATGACTTATGAAAATGTGCCCACGAGGGCGGAAGCCTCAGACGTGGCTCATGCAGTTTTTGATGGCGCAGATGCGGTTATGTTGTCGGAAGAAACGGCAATAGGAAAATTTCCTGAGTTGTCCGTCAAGACGATGTCAAAAATTATTAACTACAGTGAAAACAATGGTGAGATAAAAAAAATAACAAGTAAAAACATGACTTTTTCAGATAATTTAATAGAATCAGCTGGAAAAGTAGCTGAAATGAGTGATGGGGTAATTGTGTTTACTAAGTCTGGAGATTCCGCTCGAAAACTAAATAACTTTAGATTAAGACAAAACATAATTGCTATTACAGATGAAAAGTTGACAGCAGATATGTTGGCTTTTTCTTTTGGAGTAATCCCCTATTTTAAAAGATTTACAGAAATTAGTTATAGTAGTGAACACAAAATATTTTCTGAGCTAACTGAGGCCAAAGTCATAAAGAAGGGGCAAAAGTTGCTCGTAATTCACGGTAATAACTGGCTTGAGGGTGGATCAGCCAACAATTTAAGCTTATTAGAACTTTAGTTTTTGTAGTATGACTTGATTTGAAAAAGGATATAGAAGGAAATTGCACCGCCGATTATGAGAGATCCTAAGTCAAGATTTAATAAAGCACTGAGAAGGGAAATCAGCGAAGCATAAAACATGTATCTCCATGATTGCTTGGTTCTTTTTAATAAACCGGGAATAGCTATTACCTGAAAAACTAAAGCTGCAAGAGTAATAAGTGAGGTGATTGAGAAAGAAAAACCTGAACGAATGCTATTCATATAGGCAAAAGGCATAGCCACTGAGGTTAAACCAAAGGCCAATAATAAAGCCGGTAAGGAAAAGACGAGAACGGCAATAGCTATGTAAGGACTGTATTTTACAATTAATTCTTTTATATTTTCTGGCATTACAGGGGCTTTTTTACCAAAATATAAATCTAATTTCTCCTCAATTTGGACTAAAATGTTTTTATTCATTACTGTATTAAAGCTTAAAGCTTTGTTTCTGTCAATTTTGAGATTTCAGCCGCTTCATTGCTAACCTTTAAAAGGGATTCAAAGGTACCAGCATCTTCCCAGGTACCAGAAAAAGTATTTACCTTGAGTTCACCAAGACCCAAATAATATTTGTGTAAATCAACAATTTCAAATTCTCCTCTGGCTGAGGGTTTTAAATCTCTGGCTACCTGACAAACTCTTGAATCAAAGGTATAAAGACCAACGATAGCATAATTGCTCTTGGGATTTACTGGTTTTTCCTCAATACTTAGGACGTTTTTATCCTTACCAAATTCAACAACCCCGTATCGTTGGGGATCTGCGACCTCTTTGGCAAAGATCATGCCACCCTTTTTGAAAGACTTAATATCATCTGAAAAGTTTTGACCAAGAAAAATATTGTCACCTAAAATCATGGTTACGTTGTCACCGTCAATAAATTTTTCACCCAAAACAAAAGCTTCTGGTAATCCGCGGGGTTCTTTTTGAACAATATAGCTAAAATGAACGCCAAAATCAGAGCCATCTCCAAGCAAATTTAAAAACTGTCCAGAATAATCTGGAGCGATGATTATTAAGATGTCTTTTATTCCAGCATCAATTAAGGTCTGAAGTGGATAATAGATCATCGGCTTGTCGTACACCGGTAATAATTGTTTACTGGTTACAAGAGTAAGCGGACGTAAACGAGTGGCGCGGCCACCAGCTAATATAATGCCTTTCATGAGTTTATGTAATTTATAACTGTTTGGATTTTTTCCAAATTATTTTATTGTAGACAATCCAATTAAGGGGTATGGTTAGCCCAAATATGGCAATAACCTGATACAGCAAGAAGTGATCTCCGAAGAATGAGGTCAGTAGGGCAATAATGACAAAGGGAATAACTAATCCAGTTATGGCAGATGAGGCATTGAAGGTTAGAAATTTAGTGAAAACGTCCTTTGGGTTGGTAATCTTTTCGTTTGAGAAGGTCCAAATATTGTTCCAAGTAAAGTTGGAAATAATTGATAATTCTGCGGCGAGAGTGTTGGCAACACCATTAAGAATACTTACTGTAGGAATTACTGGGGTAAGAGCAGTTTTAAAAATTTTTCCACCAACAATATTGACGATGAATCCAAAACCACCAACAATTCCAAACTTCAAAAATTTTTGAGTAAACTCATCAAACCAGCGTAATTTGAGAGCAACAATTAAAATATCTTTGGCGGTTTTTGACTCAATTTTTGACTCACCAGCATTTCTAACATGAAACTCTAGGGGGATTTCTTTGAACTTTGCACCCATTTTTAAAGTTTCAAAAAGGAGTTGAAGCTTGTAGCCAAAACTTTTTGTCAAAAGGTGGTTTTTGTAGTCCATGTTCATTTTGTCGACATAACCTTTGACTCGGGTGACTTTTAAACCTGTGGTGGGATCGGTAACTTTAAAAAAGTTTTTAAAGGGAAAAAACATAATAAAGCGAGCGGTAAAGCCACCAAATTCAGAAAAGAAAACTCGTTTGAAACCCCAACCTTTGGGATTACTTCCACCTTTAATTTTTCGAGATCCAATTACATAATCGTAACCTTCATCCATGGCCTCTAACATGACAGGGATTGTCTCTGGAGGATGTTGAAAATCACCATCAAACTCAAAAACATAATCAGCCTTTAAAACCTCCATGGCATATTTGAAACCCTTGAGATAAGCGGCACCGATTCCATCCTTGCTAGTTTCAGTATAGAGAACGGTATTTGAATATTTATAAGATTTTTCCTTGACTACTTTTCCAGTACCATCCGGTGAATTACCATCTACTACCAGTATTTTCATGTTCCATTTTTGGGGGAGAGAGGGAAAGGTTTTTGTGTTTAAATATTCAATCATTTTGCCGATGTTGTCGGCTTCGTTGTAGGTAGGGATAACAATTACTGCGGTTTCGCGACGACTTTTCACAGATGACATAGATTTATCTTAACACAATGTTAAAATAGAGTATGAAAGTTGATATTATTACCTTATTTCCCGAAATGTTTGAGGGTGTTTTTGACAAAAGTATAATTGGTAGAGCTAAAGAAAAGGGGTTGGTGGAGATAAATTATCACCTAATGAGAAAATGGGCTTGGAATAGTTATGGGGCGGTTGATGATAAACCCTATGGGGGTGATGTGGGGATGCTTATTAGAGTAGATGTAATAGACAAAGCAATTAAAGATTGCTTCGGTCAAAGACCTCGCAATGACGCCCGTGTTATCTTAACATCAGCAAGAGGAAAGAGATTTACTCAAGAAGATGCTGAAAGATTATCAAGAGAAGATAATTTAATAATAATTTGTGGACACTATGAGGGCTTTGATGAGAGAGTTTCATCATTAGTGGATGAAGAAATTTCCATCGGCGACTATGTGCTAACTGGTGGTGAGATTCCCGCGATGGTAATTACGGATGCTGTGGTAAGACTTAAGACAGGAGTTTTAGGAAAGGATGAATCCAGCAAAGTTGAAAGTTTTTCTGGACCTTTGAGAAAAATTGAATACCCTCAATATACCAGACCCGCAGAATATAATGGACAAAAAGTTCCTGAAGTTTTACTTTCTGGTGATCCAAAAAAAATAAAAGATTGGCAAGAAAAACAGGTTAGTTGAGTGTAGTCATGGCCACAATAATGGCAAATAAGGCTAAAAGAAAATACTCAAGGATTATTGAGAGGTGGAGATCGCCTCGATGGTGATGGTGAAAAAGGCTCCAGAGAAAATACAAAATTGCGGTACCAAATATCAACATGCGGATATCTCGAACGTCAAAGATTAGTCGATAATAAAGAAACAAGATTACAGCTACCGTAAATATTACTCCTAATATAAGGTAATTTATAGGATGTTTTTTTATTTCTTTTAAAATTATCATACTAAAAAATTCTACCTTGTTGACCAAAAACCAATAACATTAAAATAATGATAATAAATCCAATGTGACTGGCAGAAGAACCGGTCAAACGATGAGTGCCATTTTTTAGAGTAATATAGGAGTCTATTGACAAGACAATAATAATCAGACCAAAAATAATGGAGCCAATAATTTTACTGATAAGTAGTGGGCTAATAAGAGGAGAGGCCATAGCACTGGTACCAAGAGATTGGGCTGTATTGATATCTAATTCTTTTTCCAATATAGGTTCTAGAGCGGGCTCAACAACATCAACGTGAGACTGATTTTGAGCGGATTTTTGTGGTGATGATTGAAGATATAGAGGAGTGGCAAAGTGCTGAACGACTAAAGTTGTTTTTATTCCATTTAAGACGCCGTTGACGACGGCTATACCGATTTCCTGATATTTTGAATTAATAATATTGTCCTTGTGAGTCGGTGAATTCATCCATGCTTTTATAAGACCATCGGTATCATAAAAATCTTTGGCTAGATTTTCGCCTGCCACAGTATATTGATAGCCTGCAGATTTGAAAAAATCCCAAGGTGTTTTTCCTTGTGGGGAATTGTGTGACCAGTAGTTGTTGGCAAACATATCTTGAGCTTTGGCAGTGGCTGATTGAGATAATGTTTGACTATATTGCAAAGCAGGTAAGCCAGCATTTTGACGTTGAAGATTGGTTTGAGAGAGAACTTTTTGAACAGTAATTTCCGAGGAATAACCAAGTATTCCGGGTTTTAACATTGTTAGGGAAGAAATAATCGATTGATTTAGCAAATATATGGCAATAAAAATCCCTAAAAAAGAGGGATGAAGCATGAGGGCACGATGATTGTTTTCTTCTTGGGGTATAAAAAGCAAAGAAAAAAATTTGGCCATAAAACAGTATAGCTTTTTATAATTTTGACTACAAGATGCCTCTTTTTTCAAGTAGTGTCTTGAGTTTATCCGTATCACGACAAAGGATAGTGTTTATCCCAATTTTTTGGGCTGATTTGATGTTTATACGAGCGTCGTCGATAAAAAGAACTTCTGATGGTTTGAGATTTAATTTTTTCAACAAATCATAAAAAGCTTCAGGGTGGGGTTTTGCCAAACCAGTTTCAGCAGAGATAAGCATTGGATCAAAAATTTTATCAAGATGTTCTTTTTCTCGCATCCGTTTTCCACCTTCCCGACTGTAGTTTGAAAGTAGAGCAACAATAAGACCTTTTTCCTTTAATTCTTTAACCAATGAGATTACATTTAGATTTATTTTTTTTGGAGTTTTAACAAATTTTATGACTTCATCAAGAGATGATAATTTATCAAGATCACCAAGTACTCTCGCCCAAAGTTCGTCCCAAGTGATTTTGCCAGTGTTATGTAAATCATTATATTTGTGATAGATAATTTTTATCTTTTTTGTATCGACTCCAATAATTTCTGATATTTTTTTATTAAAATATAAAGCCGGTTCCCCTGCCAAGACACCAAAATAATCAAAGACAATAGCTCGAATTTTCATATCAAAAGTATAGCAAGATTTGTATAGGTTAAGATTGTTTTTTCTGGCTTTTATTGAACGATAAAAGGAGAGGGATTAGAAAAGAGAAAATATTAAAAATATAAAAATAAGGATATTTTTGGCAGGTGGAATTTGATAAATAATAATCAAAGATTAAAGACAATATTGAAACAAAGAGAGTTACAATGCGATAAGGATTAATAATCAAATTTACTAACAAGGCGAGAAGAAAGGCAAAGGGGAAAACATTGGTACAAGTGGCACCCTCGACACTACCAGTAGTGTTTGGTGTGGTGTCTTGAGTTCCTAAGATATTGGGTTGAAAAGAAGTGGCCGGAGGTGGATTTTCAATTACCTGACCACCTGGGACGGCAGAGATTATTCCAGAAAAAGGTCCTGGAGCACAACCATTGCCGGTACGGATTTTAAAATAGTAGAGAGTACCAGCGGAGAGATTGTTGATTGTATAAGAATTAGTCCCCTTGCCACCAACGTTAGGATTACCGTAAGTCGCTGCATCTGGATTGTCACTGTAAGCAATTAAATAATAGGTAAAAGTGTCGGTTGGTTCATCCCAAAAGAGGGTTACTGTGTTCTGACCACTAATGGCTCGTAAATTTTGAGGAAGCTCCAATGGAGCCTCATCATTACACTGGATAGTACTCTGTGTTGAGGAAGACGTGTCAACTGATTGAGTAAGAGTAGGGGTTGGGGAAACAGAATCGCAAGTGAAATTCAAATCAATGTCAAAATTATTATCTTGTAATTGGAATTCATTGCCTGCGGATTGATTTAGGGAAAAAGTCCAGAGATAATCTTTATATTGATTTCCATCAATATTTCCTAATTGATGGGTTTCTCCATCATATAAATTACTTAGACTACCCGCATACCAAATATCTGTACCACTGACTAGACTAAGGGTTTGAACACTCGAAAGTATATTTGGTGAAGAGAGTGAATTGAGTTTAAAAAGTAGATTACAACTATCAGAACGCTGGTTGATAATCTTTAAGGTCTGCGAGTTGGATATACCTGGATAAATATATTTTTCATTAAAAAAAGGTAGATCATGTGATTTCTCACAAGAATTTGAAGAGCAAGTAATGGTGATGTCGTTGCCAGCAAAAATAGGAAGAGGGACAGAAACTTGAAACAAGAAACTGGATGCTAGAGAAATAATAAATAAATACTTTTTCATTAGTTAAAAGACAAAGGTTTTTTCTAAACCATTAAATATAACTGTAAAAGTCGAACCCAAATCAAGTGAGGGTATGCAATTTCCACCAGTACTACAAGTGCCTAAATAAAAATCTCGAGCAGAGCTTCCATTGGAATCAATTGTATTTGGCAGAATTTGTCCATAAATTTGTTGGGGGCCAGAAGAGTCGGTGTAGTTAATGGTGTAATGCATATCGGGAAGAGTAGTAACTAGACCAAATACTGTTAGAGTAATTTTTGAAACTAAAGGACGGGATTCTAAATTGAAATCGAGAGGAGTATTTATCTTTACCCATGGTCCAAGTCCATCACTTTGACGCTGCCAAATAGAGTCACCTAGATTTGAAATAGTAGTTGAGTCGACAATATCAGTATCTTTATATAATTTGATTTCACAAGAATCTGGAAGAGTTGTTGATAAAATTATTTCTTCTGAGGATTGAAGAGGGAGAATGGTGCCAGTAAGTGAAATGGTTGGGCCAGTATCTATTGAATAAAAATAGTTATCTACGTCGATAGTTTCAGTTTGGGAATTGTTAAATAATACGATTTTATTTTTGTCAATTTTGTTTAAAACAATTGCTGACAAAACTAAAATAGACTGATGATTTGGGTTTTCAACGTTGCCGGTGGAATCAGATGATGAAAAATTTAAATCGTTTTCTCCCGTATTTAAGGTTAAATCTGGTGTGGTTGTCGTAATAATTGAACCCAAATCTGTGGCTAAAAAACTGGTGGTATCTGTATACCCCACTCGAAGATCAAGAGTCGATAATTTAACATCATCTAGATAAACATATGAGTTGTATTCACCAAATTCGTCTGCCTCACCAGTATCAATTAAAGTAAATAGCATCTTAAATGTTTGACCGGCAAGATAATTAATACTTCGACTTATTGTTTGCCAGCCAGTGTCGTAATCAAAAACAGAAGTTTCTAAGTTTCCTACATTTAAAATGTTTTCAAAAATTGTTGAGCCGGAGGCACCAATTAAGTTGACAGTAAACTTATCATAATCAGCAGTGTCATGACTGAAAAATCGATATGAAAAACTTAGAGTTGAGGAAGCAGAGGCGGGTAAGGCCATAGTCTGAAAAAGAGAATCACTTCCATTGATAGTTTTGGTTTCTGAGCCTAAAATAAAGGCATTGTTGTCAGGACTAATATTGGTCGGACCAACGTTGGCAATAAGGTGATCACCTATTGAAGAGCCAGCAATCCAGCCATTCATGCCATCTTCAAAATCGCCATTGATTAAGTAATTTTGTCCATAGTAATAGTGGTCAATCAGGGAACTGTTATCAAGATTTGTAGTTGGAGCAATTGTATCGACTAAGACTTGGTTGGTCCATGTATTGAACTTTTCATTACTTTCTTGATTATCAAAAATATCTGTGGCGATAGATTCGAAAGAATAAAGACCATCACCTAGAGGTGAAGTAAAGTGAAAATCTCCACTAACTCCAGTGATAATTTCGGGAAAAGTTTGCCAGGGACCTAAATTGTATGAATAGTAAAGAACAATATTTTTTACAGCAGTATCATCTGAAGCTGTGGCAGCTATATTAAAATTATGAACATTTTGGGTAAATACATCATCAAGATTAATAGTCGATGTTGGAGGATTGAATTCGTTGGGAGAAAGCTGTGAGTTTACTATTAATTTAAAGGCTTGGGTCCACTCGGAACAAATATTAAGAGAATCACAAGCGCGAACCCGCCAATAGTAGGTGGCATTGGGGGTTCCTGGAGCGGGAATTTTTGATTGACTTAGCTTACCCGAGCGGTAAGCATTTCTGGTTAGGGCTTCATCGTAATATGATTCGTATTGATAATAAATTCCGGTTGATAAGGGGCAAGAGGTGGTGGAATCAGTCCAATCTAAATAGGGATTTTGAAACCAAGGATCATTTTTTAAGGCTGAGTAATTATCCTCGGGATAGATATGTTGAGGTAGCGATGGCTTTGTCCAACAACCTGTGGAAAGCGTAATGCCACTCATTGTAACTGAGTCTGAATAAGAAGCTCTAATTGCTTTAATCGTTGAAAAAGTGATAAGACTTATTAAAACAGCAATGAAGATAGTGATTGATTTAATATTTATAGTTGGAGGTTTTGATTTTTCATTTATACTTAGCGTTTGAGTAACTTTTCGTTCAACTTCCTCAGAAATAATTTTTTTTATATTAAAAAGTTGAATAATGATAAAAATAAGAGCGGGAAAACCAATAAAAAGACTAAATCCAAGTGGTGTTTTGATATATGAGCCAATATAACCAAGATAAGGGAGGGAGGCAAAAGAAACACCTTTGACACCAACATCCATAACATCCCAAGGATCTGGGCTATTATTGGCATCCCCTTTTGTTGAGAATCTCAGGGGGTTAGTAGATTTTATGGAATGGACACGATGGAGAATCGTATCCTTGGAATCATTTGGAGAAGTAAAAGCAATGATGTCGCCCCTTTTAATCAGGGTTGGGTCCACATTTTTTACAAAAACCACAGAACCGGTTTTAATAGCAGGTTCCATTGAACCAGTAACGACGATAAATGACTTTGGGATATTTTTAATAGGAAGCTTGGGAGAAATGACGAGGCCAAGAAGACTGAGCAGTACGACAAATACTACCCACTCCAAGGCTTTAAATAGTATATTTTTTTTAAGCACCTAATAGACTGCAGAAAAATTAATTTTGCAGTCTATAGAAACTTAAATCAGTTGGCCTGAGTGCCAGTGACAACAAAGGTGACATTTGGCATTGATTTGCCAGCAATTTCATTACCAGCATTATCATCAACCGCAAAAGACACTCTGTAAGAATCTCTTAAGCCATCATGGTCTAAAACACTTCCAAAACTAATGGGGGCTGCATTCCAAGCAGAAAGAGTGTGCCAATCAGCACCTGTTGGCTCAACTCCTTTTGGAGTAATGGCAACATAAATTTTGTTGTTCAAATCACCCCAACTACCATCAGCACTGGTCAGTCTCATTTTTAAATTTAGACCGATGTCTGATGCACTATTGTTATAAAAATCAACATTAGTGTAATCTCTAAAACCAGGATACAAACTTTTAAGTTTATTGCTGCCGTTTAACAATGGAATAAAATCTGAAATTAACATATCTGTTCCACCATCATAAAGTACAAGATCAGCATTACCCGTACTAAAGGTTATCCCACTAACGTTCACATTAGAACTAAAAAGTGCGTAAGCACTACTTGAAACTACACCAACTGTAAGAACAATAGCTAAAATACTTATAACAATCTTTTTCATATAAATTTTCACCCCCTCTTAAGTGTTAAATTGTTAACATTTGACATGTTAATAATATAACTATAGGGTATGAAAAAACAATCAGGAATATTAGAGGGATTCTGCCACGATAATTAGACGGCTAAGAGTGGT
>DATMWB010000045.1:0-3900 GCA_035562735.1 Candidatus Methanoperedens sp. | reverse complement strand
TTTTAAAAAGTACATCCACATCAGCCAAAGAACCCGACTTTTCTGACATAAATTGAAAAAAGATATTACCAAAATTTCTCGCTCTCCCATCTCGATAACGGAGCATATCTACCCATATCTTCTTTTGTTCCCCATCTTTCCACAATGAAATCAAAGAACGCCAGTAATCAGAATTTGCCAATATTTGACCTCTCTCGTCAGTAATCAGCCTGCCAGTATCACCTCCATTATCAAAAGTAGTCACAATTGACTTGATGCCACTAAATCCTGCTTTAACCAAAGCTTCGTTAATTACAGGCATTCCAGTTCCACCACCAATCGTACAAATTTTTGTTTTTGTGTTCATGGGAAGATTATATCTCAAAATCGCCTATGTTATAGTAAATCAAACTATATATGAAATCTCCCAAAGCTTTGATTACTGGAATAACAGGTCAGGACGGTAGCTACTTAGCCGAATTTTTACTTAAAAAAGGATACGAAGTTCACGGTATCATCCGTCGTACCAGCAATTTCAATACCAACCGAATTGATCATATTTATGTCGACCCTCACCAAAAAAGTAAAAAATTATTCCTTCATTATGGTGACCTTAGCGAGGCCACAGTCATTGACAAACTCATCCGAGAAATTAAACCAGATGAAATCTATAATCTTGGCGCTCAAAGCCATGTAAGGGTAAGTTTTGAAATCCCAGAATACACCGCCAATATAGTCGGCCTCGGTACACTTAGAATTCTTGAATCCATAAAAAATGGCTGTCCCAAAGCTCGATATTACCAAGCTTCGAGTAGTGAGATGTATGGAAAAGTTCTCGAAAGTCCCCAAAACGAAAATACACCCTTTTATCCACGTTCCCCCTATGGCTGTGCCAAAGTATTTTCATTTTGGATAACCAAAAATTATCGAGAAAGTTATGGCCTTTTCGCTTGCAATGGAATTCTCTTCAACCACGAATCTCCACGTAGGGGTAAAACCTTTGTTACTAGAAAAATTACCCGTGCTGTAGCCAATATAAAATTAGGCAAGCAAGACAAACTTTACCTAGGCAACCTAGATGCTCGTCGAGATTGGGGTTATGCCCCTGATTACGTCGAATCTATGTGGTTAATGCTTCAACAAGAAAAGCCTAATGATTACGTTATTTCTACCGGTATTACCCACAGTGTCCGCGACTTTGCCCTCAAAGCATTCAAAGAAGTTGGCATTGATATTGTTTGGAAAGGAAAGGGGATAGATGAAAAAGGCTATGACAAAAAAACTAAAAAAATTTTAATTGAAATCGACCCCGAATATTTTAGGCCAGCAGAAGTTGACTTTTTACAAGGTGACTCCTCAAAGGCTAAAAAAATTCTAGGTTGGAAAGCAAAAACCCAATTTGATGAGCTAGTTTCTCTAATGGTCAAATTTGATTTAGAAAATGAATCAAAGGTCAATGGTTGGATAAACTATTAATATATGAATGAAAAAATACTACTTACTGGAGGAAATGGCTTCTTAGGAAAATTTGTCAAAGATGAGCTGATAAAGTCAGGTTACGATCAAAAAAATATCTATTCTCCCAGCTCAAATGATTTGGACTTGCGAATAATGGAAAACTGTCATAAAGCAATAAAAGACATCGACATTGTCATTCATCTTGCCGCCAAGGTTGGTGGTATTGGCTTAAATCAAGAAATACCAGGAGAATTGTTTTACGACAATCTAATTATGGGTATTCAACTAATGGAGGCTTCACGCCTTGCTGGAGTTAAAAAGTTTGTTGCCCTAGGTACGGTCTGCTCTTATCCCAAATTTTCTCCAATTCCCTTTAATGAGGATAATCTTTGGAACGGATATCCCGAAGAAACCAATGCTCCCTATGGACTCGCCAAAAAAATGTTATTAGTTCAAGCTCAAGCTTACAGGCAACAATATGCTTTCAATGCTATCTATTTACTACCGGTCAATCTCTATGGCCCTGGTGACAATTTTGATCCCAAAAGCTCTCATGTCATCCCCGCTCTCATAAAAAAATCTCTTGAAGCTAAAAAAAATAAAACAGATATGATTGTTTGGGGAAGTGGTCAGGCCAGTCGTGAATTCTTATTTGTTGAAGATGCCGCCAAAGCCATTATCCTAGCCACTCAAAAATACAATGGCAGCAATCCCATAAACATCGGTTCTGGAAAAGAGATAACTATCAAGAATTTAGTAGAAAAAATAAATAAAATTACCGGATTTACTGGAAAAGTTATTTGGGATACCAGCAAACCCGACGGCCAACCCCGTCGTTGTCTTGATACCAGTAAAGCTATAAAGGAATTTGGATTTAAAGCAGAAACAAATTTTGATATCGGACTCAAAAAAACCATCGATTGGTATCTCTCTAATCACTAATTTCTGCTAAACTAAGCTTATGTTGCCCTTATTCAAGGAAATAAAAGATGTCATCAAGTGGCACGAGTTGCTTTGGCAAATGGTGGGTAGGGAAGTCAAAACCCGATACAAGCAGTCAATCTTGGGCTATTTTTGGGTAATTCTAAATCCCTTGGCTCAAATGATTGTCATGAGCTTTGCTTTTTCCATCATTCTTCGTATTCCTACCAATGCAGCCGGCAATATTCCCTATTCAATATTTCTTTTTGTTGCTCTTCTACCTTGGAATTTATTCTCCAATTCTCTATCTTCCGCCACCGCTTCCCTTGTCGGCTCTAGCTCTCTTATCACCAAGGTCTATTTTCCTAGAACTATTTTAGTTTTATCAACCATCCTAGCCAAAATTGTTGACTTTCTTTTTGCCAGCATTATTCTAATTATTTACATGATTATCTACCAAGTTCCAATAAATATAAACATTCTCTGGATAATCCCAATATTTTTTATTCAACAAATCTTTACCATTGGTCTTTCCCTCTTCTTTGCCGCCGCCAATTTACTCTATCGCGACATCCAATACCTCCTCGCCCTCATTTTATTGTTATGGATGTATATCACTCCAGTTATTTATCCGGCTGATCTAGTCCCTGAAAAATATCGCATTGTTTTCCAGCTTAACCCCATGGCAGTTATTGTCAACGCCTATCGACAAACTATTCTTGGTGGAGGAGCTCCAAACTATTCCAGTCTCTTAATTGCCTTTCTCCTCTCCATCTTTGTCCTCTTACTAGGTTTATCATATTTCAAATCTCGCGAAAAAATCTTTGCGGACAACATCTAATATGGAAAACACAGTCATAAAATTTGAAAACGTCACCAAAGTCTTTTCTTTCCAAAATCAAAAAACCTTCAAAGAATTCCTGCCCGCTCTGATAAAAGGTGAAAAAACCACCAACGGTTTTACGGCTCTTGATAAATTAAATTTCGAGATAAAGAAGGGCGAGGTTGTTGGTATCATCGGTCCTAACGGCTCTGGTAAGTCCACTATATTAAAACTAATTGCCGGAGTTATGTGGCCCACTTCAGGCAAGGTTCATGTCCATGGCAAGGTATCTCCGCTTATTGAATTAGGAGCCGGCATGCATCCCGAATTAACCGGCCGGGAAAATATTTACCTAAATGGCGCCATCCTTGGTCTAAAAAGAAAAGAGATAGAAAAAAACCTAGAAGCCATCATCGATTTTTCCGAAATCAGGGAATTTATTGATCAACCAGTCAAGCATTATTCTTCGGGTATGTACATGCGCCTAGCCTTTTCCATCGCCATCCACGTCCACCCCGAGATTCTTTTAGTTGACGAAATTTTAGCAGTAGGTGACACTGACTTCCAAGCCAAGTGTTTCAAAAAAATGGAAGATTATAAAAAGGACAACAATATCACTATTGTCTTCGTCTCTCACAGCATGCCTCAAGTGGAAAAATTTTGTGAGCGCGTTATCTATCTAAATCACCACAGAATCCAAGCAGACGGAAATCCAAAAA
>DATMWB010000044.1:0-13896 GCA_035562735.1 Candidatus Methanoperedens sp. | reverse complement strand
AATTTACTGATGAGGCAATAATAAAAGGCTCTATCCCCATCTCCACTAAACGGGGAATTGCCGTCGCCGCATCGTTGGTATGCAAAGTTGATAAAACCAAGTGACCTGTCAAAGCCGCCTGAGAAGCAATTTGAGCTGTCTCTTGATCACGAATTTCCCCCACTAGAATGACATTTGGATCCTGACGAACAATCGACCTCAACCCCTCAGCAAAAGTTAAATTCGTCAAGGCGTTTACCTGTATTTGATTTATTCCTTCAATTTCGTATTCGACTGGATCTTCAATTGTCATGATATTTACTTCTCGAGTGTTTACTAGCTTCAAAACCGCATAAAGAGTAGTTGTTTTACCAGAACCAGTTGGCCCAGTTGACAGCACCATTCCAAAAGGCTTTTGATAAGCAGCTGTAATTTTTTTCAAATCGCTATTATCAATACCCAATGTTGACAAAGAAAATTGTCTTGATGACGAAGACAACAAACGCAAAACTGCTTTTTCTCCGTTTACAGTCGGTGTAATTGACACCCGCAAATCAATTTTGTCTTCACCAATCACAAACTGAAACTTTCCATCCTGTGCTGACTGTTGCTCATCAATTCTGAGTTTTGACATTACCTTTATTCTAGAAATCACTTGTGTATGCACCCTTATTGGCACCGTCGCCACGTCATGCAATAAACCATCTATTCTAAAACGAATTGTTGAATGTTCATCACTTGGTTCTATATGAATATCCGAAGCATGATTTTTCTCCGAATATTTTAAAATCAAATCTGTTAGTGAAATAATTGGCGTGTCTGTTGAACTATTATCCACTGAAGCCAAAGTCAATTTTTGTATCTCTGCCTCAAAGTTGCTTCCCAGTTTTGACTCTCTGTCCTCCCAAAATTTTTTTATATTTCTTTCAGTACTAAAAAAAATTCTCAGGGGTAGTCCCGTTTTTTTATTTACAAATTCAAGAGCAGTTCGATTGTTCGGATTAGCCGTTGTCACCGACAATCCCCCTTTATCTTTTTTAAAGGCAACAATTGATTGTTTTTTTGAAAAAACTTCGCTTATCAAAGTCAAACACTCTTCATTTATTTCCTGTTCATCAAGCTTTATATAAGGTATCGAGTACATATCTGCCATAATTTGACCAATCTGTTCATCTGTTGCCAAATCCATCTCGTACAAAAAATCAACCAACTCTTTTCCTTGCCCTTCCGCCGCCTCATAAGCCAATTTTAATTTGTCCTCATCAATAACCATCAATTCCTTAAGACGGTTGTACAAATTCTTGTTATTGACTTCCATTTTTATCAAGAAATTAGCTTATTAATCTTTTCCACCAACATATCAAGTGACATGTCACTTTTTACCACAAAGTCAGTTGCCCCTAATTCGCGAGTCCTATCAATATCCTCTTTTTGTCCCAAATTTGAAGCCACTATTATTGGTAATGATTTAAATTTTGGATTATTTCTTATATTTTCCAAAGCTACAAAACCATCCATTGTTGGCATGACCAAATCCAGCAATACAATGTCAGGGATATTCTTCTCCAAGGCTTCCAGCAATTCAGCCCCGTCGCCAACAATTTCCACTTCAAAACCCGCCTTAACTAATTTAAAGCGATAAGCACTACTTAAAAATTTGTCATCTTCAGCCACCAATACTTTTTTCATTGTTTGTTTCACTTGAAATAAATTCTTTAATAGCCTCTACAATTTGATCAAGGCGATATTCTGCTTTTAGAATATATTTATTTATACCTAAGGCTAACATATGATGAACCTCATCAGAACTAGCAGAATTAGAAACTACTACCACCGGTATCTTTTCCCACTTCTTGTTTTTCTTTATTGCCTCCAAAAATACCAATCCATCCATTCCCTTCAAATGGTAATCAAGCCATATCACATCAGGCATTACTGATAATTTTTCCAAACAATCTAACGCCTCTTCACCACCCGAACAAGAAATCGGATTCATTCCACTCAAAGCTAGCTTTTTTGAAATCACCTCGAGTAACAGTTTTTCATCTTCGATTACCAATATATTTGCCATAGATTATTTTAACTATTAATAGAAACTTGACCTTTGTGGGCCTTTACTCCAGAAAGAGGTAGGGTAAACCAAAAATTGGTTCCTACCTTTTCCTGACTTTTAAACCATATTTTACCCATAGAAGATTCAACAATGGCCTTGGCCAAATAAAGCCCTAGACCAGTCCCTTCTGTTTCTAATTTTATAATATTTTCTGCCCTAAAAAATCTTTCAAATATTTTGCTCTGATCTGCCACCGGAATTCCCATTCCATTGTCACTAATTTGTGAAACCACCTCTCCTCCCTCCACCGAAATTATTACCGATATTCTTCCTCCCTCCTGTGTATATTTATTTGCATTAGTTAACAGATTTTTATACACCTCTCTAATCAATTTTGGGTCAACATTAACTCTTGGAAGTGAATCACTTACACTAAGAAGCACCTCCTGTTTTTTCTCTTTTATATTTTTGTCTAGTTCGGTCAATACGTCTTGGACCAATTTCTCTAAATCTGTTGGTGTGGGATCAATAATTATTCTCCCTGACTCTACTCGAGAGA
This sequence comes from Candidatus Methanoperedens sp., assembly GCA_035562735.1. GTDB lineage: Bacteria > Patescibacteriota > Microgenomatia > UBA12405 > UBA12405 > UBA12158. Next base: position 11,305 of record DATMWB010000044.1, on the reverse strand, counting down.
TATTTAAAAGCGAATTTATCAAATCAATCATTCTTTCATTTGATTGTGATATGTTCTCTACAAATTCTCTTTGATCCTTCGTCAGTTCACCTGCATCCCCAGCCAATAGCATTTCACAAAACCATTTCATCGCCGACAGAGGTGTTCTAAGTTGATGTGATGTCAAATAAATAAAGTCCGTTTTACTTCTATCAACCTCCTTCTCTCGAGTAATATCTCTTTCAACTCCTACAAAATAAAGAACCTCATCACTATTACTTAAAATTGGAGAAATAGTCAATCGTGATATATAAGGACGTCCATTCTTACTATGATTATTTAATTCTCCTTCAAACACTTTTTTGTCACTCTTTATTGTCTTCCACAATTTTTCATAAAACTCCTTTGGCATCTGTCCACCCCAAAGTACTTTGCTTCCTGCTTTTTTCCCAATCACTTCATAAGTAGAAAATCCCGTTACTCTTTCAACAGCCTTATTAACATAAATTACCACCCCCTCCAAATCTGTTATTACTACACAATCAGAAGAATTATCTACCGCCATCTTATATTTTTCCAAATCCGAAGCCACACCTTCAACATCATCAAGGATGTTGTTCACTGCCAATTTTGTATTTTCCATCGATTTTGCCTGCTCGTTTAACTTTTCGGTTCTCTCCTCTACCATTTTTTCCAGCTCATCCCATCGATGCTTTATAGTCATCGCCATCGTCTCCATCGTCTCTCCTAGTTCAGCCAAATCATTTTTTTGCTTGACAGGATTTTTATAATCAAAATCGCCCATAGAAATTTTTCTTGACATTACCAATAATTGTTCAAGTGGGTTCAGTCTGCTACTCATCAAAAACAACATCAACACTGAACCAAAAAACATTATTACTAAAATTACCCCGCCAATTTTTCTAAACATCAATCCGGTCTCGAAAGCAACTTTTTGATCATCGATTTTTGCCACCAGAAAAAAGTTATACTCACCCACCTTGGTTACAATAATATTTTCAAATCTTTTGTTCAAATTGTCATAAGTTTTAAAATCCCTAACCTCATTCCCTATATACTGAAGTTCATTTAATATCTCCTGATACGACAAGCTATCAATCATCACGTTTGGATACTTATCTTCAGTGGCCAATATTTCTTCCTTGTCCTGACTTATTTTTCCTAAACTTTTGAATATTAAGCCATCTCTGTTTGCCCCAACAACAATTCCAAAACGATCAACCACCATCAAATCACTCAATGCCGCAATACACTCTTCCTTAAGAAAGCTAAAAACTATCTCTGGATTCATCTTTATCACCGCCACCCCAACCACTTCATTATCAATCTTTATTGGACTGGAAAAATAATAACCCATTTTTTTACTCGTCACTCCCACATTTACATCAGCATAATTTTCACCCCTCATCGCTTCTTTAAAATATTGTCTGAAAGAATAATCTTGATCTATAAAACTTCTATCAGTCGAAGCTCTTGTTCTCCCATCTTTTCCTATCAGGTAAATAGCTGAATAATTGTTCCCACTATTATAGTTCAACAATTTTTCATTCATTTCATCACCCCTGTTTTTCTTTGCCTCTTCATCTCTCAAAAAAGATATTATTTCCTTGTCGGAAGCTATAATACTCACCAAATTTTTTGAAACATCAAATATTTCTTCCAAATCTTTCGCTCTATAATTTATTGCAAAATCAGTCAACTGCTCCCCACTCTTATTCATATCTTGGCGCACCACTGTCTGAATAATAAACATCGTTACCAAACCCAAAACCAATATCAAAGCCACTCCAATAGATACCACTTCCACTTTGACTCTCTTTCTATTAAACGCCACTTGACTTTGCCTCCAATTCTTCAATTCTTTTCTTTAACTCCACCATCTTTATTTCTCTTCCTACCATAACCCGATTCAGCTTCTCCATTTCCTTATTTTTCTGTTCAACTTCCCTTCTCTCTTTTTCCTCTAAATCAATATTTCTTGCAATAATAGATATTCCAATTACCGTCATAGATTTGTCAAAAATAGGCGAAATATTCATAATAACGTTTACCAAATTACCCCCCTTGTCCATTCTTTGAGTTTTTTGATGAGATACACTCTTACCCTGCTTTACCACCACCAAATTGCTCTGTTTCTCCCACAGCAAATCACTAGGCACCAAGATGCTTAATTTTTTTCCAACAATTTCTTCTTCGCTATAACCAAAAATTTCCTTAGCCCCAAAATTCCAGGTCAAAATTTCTTCATTTAAGTTTGCTGTATAAATTGCATCCTCTGAATGTTCCAACACAGACACCATTCTTCCCGCATTTATTTTATTTGTTTTTTCACTCTTTATTAAGTTAAACACCACCAACTCCATTACCAATATCAAAATTAAAATCATCACTTCAACTGCTATCGCTTTATTCAACTCATACACCCAACTTCCTACCTCAAAATCGGCTCCTACTATGGCAATAATCTTACCTGTATTTCTTTCGGTTATTGGCACCATTGCTGAAATAAATGTTCCCCATTTATCAGCCTCCGGCTCATCGGTTACCAATTCTCCTCCATACCGATACAATTCCAACATTCCCTCAGTCGTTTCCTCATAGACCTCACCTGGCTCTGCCAAATCAGCAGGATTAGTCTTAACTCCGTTGACCAAATTTGGTTGGGAATCAACCAAGAAAAACATCTTTTCACTATGTCTAGAGATATCAAAAGACATCAGATAGAGGTATCTTACTTCCTTTGACGAATCAACCATCCATTTGAATTGTTCTTTTAGTCTCTCATAATCAGGATTTTCCAAATCTGTCCTGTCACCTTTCAGTGCCACCACTCTATCTGGGTTTATTGCTGCTTTTGCCAAATACACAAAGTCCAACAACTCAGCCTTTCTTTTGCCTTGATAGCTATCATATCTTATAGCAACCACCACCACTCCAAGTACCAAACATACCAAAAACACCACCCACTTGATAACTTCAATTCTCTTCTCTTCAAAACTCATTAATTAATTCAACATCTATTATTTTAAGTATAGGCATTTGGCAGTTTTTCTCAACCCTTAGCATCCTATTTCAAGCCATGAGACATAAAACAATCCTTGTATTCTTGATCAACAGTCAACATGTGTTCCACAAACCAGTCCTCCAAAAAATCAATCAAGTCATAAGTCAAAGCCACAATATCATCACCATTTTTCTCTTGAATTAGTCTAATTTTTTCACCAAACACTTCATGCGCCGCGATATGCTCCTCTGCTCCTTCAAATTTAAACTCCTCAAAATATCTTTCTTCAGTCGCAAAATGAATTTTTTTGTAATTAATCAAGCTATCTATTATTGATAACAAATTCTCTTTCCTTGGGTCACTTGCCACCACATTTGCCAACTTATTTATGGTCTCAATCAACAGCTTATGTTGTTCGTCAATCTCTCTTACTCCAACACTATACTTCTCCTCCCATTCTATCTTTTTGAGTTCATTCATTATTTAAAAGCAATTGAATCAATAATCTCTGACATTCCTGCTGTCGCTACACAAATACAACTATCCCCGCCCCCATAATAGACATAGAGTCGATTGTTTACTATCACATGACCGCAAGGAAAAACAACATTATTTACCAAACCCTGTCTCTCATAAGCATGAAAAGGTTCTAATATCGGATCATCGATTTTTCCAATTACCTTTGTGGCATCTTTCAAATCCAACATCAATGCCCCCACCCGATAATATCTATCAACAATATTTATCGCGTGATACAACACTAACCAACCATATTTTGTTTTTATTGGCGTCCCAGCAACTCCAGTTTTTAGATTCTCCCAACGATTAAAGTTCAGAGAAATACAATAGTCAGCTTCTAAATATTTACCTTGTCCAAACTCTAAATTTTCAACCATGTCAACACACATTCCTTTGCTTTCCGGTCTATGGAAAAAAACATATTTTCCACCTACCTTCTCAGGCATCAAACAACCGTCTTTATCATCTCGACCCGGTTTTGAAATTATTACCGGAGATGACCAACTCTCAAAACGACGCTTTAAAAAATCATTTAGTAATATTGAGGTCATCGCAATTGCCGGTGGTTCCACCCCGTTATAAGCCGTATACAACATATACATCCTGTCACCAATAATCGTCACTCGAGGATCTTCACAACCAGAATTTCCATTGGGTATTTTTTTAGATTCAAATTCTACTCTCGGTACATATATTGGTTCTGGGTGTACATAATCAAGGTTGTATCCGTCACTTGAAGTGGCCCATCCCATTACAGAAGTGTTATCGTTTGATATCGCCCGATATATTAGATGAAAAATCCCCTCATGGTAAAAAACGGTGGGATTCAATACTGCTTTTGCCTGCCAATGATAATGTGGATTTGGTCTTAATATAGGATTATTTTGATATTTTTCCAACTTAATTTGTTTTTTTGTCACCGGTTTTAGATGTTCCCACAAATCATCCAAACTCATAACCGCCACTGCTGTAGAAGTGTCCGCCGCTCCATAATAAATATACAAAAAGTTATTTTCCAAAAGACATCCTGAAGGAAAAACAATGTTGGGGACCATTCCCTGCAACTCGTAATCCTCCTGAGGAACCATCAAGGGCTCAGCCGTCTTGAACAACACTTTTGTTGGGTCATCCTTATCTAAAATTGCTGCCTCAATTCCAAAAATTCGAGATGCACTGTAATAGTTCTGAATGTGTGAATATATAATCAACCACCCCTCCTCAAGTTCTATTGGTGCTGCCCCCACCTCCACCCTGTCCGTATTTAATCTGTCCAAATCTACAACATGATGTTTAATGTGCTCAGTCCAACCCTGCCAAAAATCTGGTGACCATATGTCAGATTTCTTAGAAAATGAAGCATGAACAATATTTGAACTCCCACCTTCAGTTCCATAGGTAAAAATTACTGCATACTTACCATTTATCTTTCTGGGAAACATTGCCATTGCCTTGGCATTAAAGGGAGTTACTAAGTGTTTTTCCTCTACTTTCTCTAAATTTTTTGAAATGGCCAAAGCCACCTTAATTCCATTACTAGTTATTGGATAGTCAGAAATGGCTGTATAAAAAGTAAAATATTCCCCGTCAATGCAAGTAACTCTAGGATCTTCGCAACCAAATTTTTCCCAATTCAATTCTGGATAAATATAGGGCCGTCTTTTTTCAAAATCTGTCTTATTTTCAGACTCAGCGATACCTACCGTTGACAGTAGCAATTCTTGACTATCAACCACCGCCGGTCCTTGAGCTCGATAAAGCAAACTATAACCCTTTCCATTTTTTATTGGACAACCATTGTATGTAGCCTTTGACTCCCAAATATTTTTTAAATTAGGTTCAAGAATGGGATTCCCAATAAAGTTTTTTATAGCCATAACTAATTAACGTTAACCTTACTAACCTCTGAATTCACCAAATTTATTGGTTTATGATGTTTCAATTCATCAAGAAATTGATCAAGATCTGCAGTTGCCACACACACGTAAGAATCAGCCCCGCCATAGTATACAAATAGTGTCTGTCCAATAATGACTGCTCCACAGGGGTAGACTACCCCTGCCTTAAAGCCTTCATTTTCATACTTAGCTTCAGGAGTCAAAATTGGATGACTAGAACGACAAATAACCTTAGTAGGATCATCAAGTTCCAAAAGCATTGCTCCAATCATGTATCGCGAAGCCCCCTCCTGATCACAAGTTGCATAGTAAATCAAAAGCCAACCATCCTTTGTCTTAAGTGGTGGTGCACCTGCCCCGATTTTTCTTGAATCCCAATGTTTTGGACGAGGAGGTATTTTATATCGACAAGGTAACCATCTTGTCTTCCCATCAAAACTTAAATCATCTTCAAAATCAATTAAAATATCAGGAAATATCCGATGCATAATTACATATTTTCCCTTAATCTTTTCTGGAAAAATAACACAACTCTTGTCAACTACCCCCGGAGGTGATATTAAAACAGGTTTCTCCCAAAGCCATCGATGGTCCAAAAAATCTGATAAAGCAATCGAAGTCATGGCTACTCGTGGAGGACCAACACCGTCATGAGCCACATAAACCATATAAATTCTATCTCCAACAATTGTGGCCCGAGGATCTTCGATCCCTCCATAACCACCGCCCGAAGAATAAAAATGATCAACATTTTTCGGATATCCTTTACCTATATATTCAAAAGACTCCCTTGGTATATAAATTGGTTCGTCCAGTCTCTCATCAACATGAATTCCATCTGGGGAAGAGGCATAACCAACAACTGAAACATAGTTAAATCCCTGCGCTCGGTACAATATATGTACCCTTCCACCTGCATAAATCGCCGCTGGATTAAAAGTTGTAAATTCTTCCCACTTACTCCCACTTAGAGGCGAAACCAAAGGATTGGTCTCACTCCTTGTCAACTGGGGAACCGCCGGAAAAACCACCGGCTGTCGAACCTTAAAGGTCGGATACGAAACAGCATATATTTCCTCATTCCCAACGTTCCAGTATGCAATAAACCTGTCAAGATGATATACCAGTCCAATAAAAGAGACCTTTCTACCCTCCCATGAAGTAGAACTTTCCCAAATAGGGGTATCCGATCTTTCTATCAAATGCTTTTTCATATCAAAAACCGCATATCCGACTCGGTACAACGACTCATTGACTTTCACGTGGTAAAAAACAAAATACTTTGTTGCCAATCTAAAAATATTTTGAATAAAAATCTCTCCTGAATCAAAAAAATCTGCTCTTGGTAAAACCAAATTTTTAAATCCACTAGGAATCTCAGGAATCTTTAATTTTGCTGGTTTTGTCGTCTGATAAAATTCAAAATTCAAACCATCTTCGCTCTGAGCAACCTTAAAAATTTCCCCTTTTCTCTCTTCTTCTGTCGATCGGTAATACAAATAAATTTTGTCATTTTTAGGCATCACTCCATCCCCTTCCAGAAACAAGGGGGCACTGTTTTTCTGTAATGGTGTTTTTAGTTTTATGAGCCTTATGCATTCATTGTAAACATTCTTTTTGTAAAAATAAAGTAGTTAACAATTACACTTTTTTTTGGAATCTATTGACATATTTTGACCTAACTCAATATATATATAAACCCACATTAAGTGATGAAATATATAAACTTATATATCAATTTTACATATTTAATTCTTTTTACTTTGCTTCATAATATTTAAAGTGAGCATTCACCATAAATTCAACCGCTTTTTAAAAATACTTGGTCCAGGATTAATTACTGGCGCTGCCGACGATGATCCTTCAGGTATTGCCACCTATTCCCAAGCTGGTGCCCAATTTGGATATGGCCAAATTTGGATGTCACTATTTATCCTTCCTTTCCAAATCGCCACCCAAGAGGCCTGTGCTCGAATTGGAGCTGTAACTGGCAAAGGCCTTATGGCCGTTATCAAAGCTCACTATTCTAAAAAAATCGTTTATGCCGTTAGTCTTCTTATTTTGACCGCCAATACTATAAATATTGGTGCCAATCTTGGAGCCATGGCTGCCGCCGCCCAATTAATACTCCCCATAAATTTTGTTTTTTGGTGCCTAATTTTTACCGTTACCATTTTAATCCTTGAAATTTTTACTAGTTACAAAATCTATGCCAAAATCCTAAAATGGCTAGCTCTAGCTCTTGTTTCTTATCTTCTAACCCTCTTTATGGTGTCTCAGCCTTGGGACACAATTTTAAAAAATACCCTTGTACCTCATTTTGAATTTTCCTTTACCTTTCTTTTTATCTCCATGGGGATACTCGGAACCACCATCTCCCCCTACATGTTCTTTTGGCAAGCCTCAGAAGAGGTAGAAGAGGAAAAAGAAAAACATATTCGCAAAGAAAATGGTCTGCCGGTTCTTTCTCCAAGATTTATTCGTAATTTACGAATTGACACCTTCATTGGCATGTTTGTCTCCAGTTTGGCAGCTTGGTCTATTATTGTCGTAGCTTCCACGGTTTTACATCAAAGTGGTATCACTGACATTAAAACATCTGCCGATGCCGCCAAGGCGCTTGAGCCTTTAGTTAGTTCTTTTCCCAATTCAGGTTATTTGGCCAAATTGATTTTTTCTATTGGAATAATCGGCCTAGGATTACTCTCAGTACCAGTACTCTCTGGTTCTGCTTCTTATGCTATCTCTGAAGCCTTCAATTGGCGAGAAGGTTTTAACCAAAAATTAAAACGAGCCCATGGTTTTTATGGAGTTATCACCATTGCTACTCTTTTTGGTCTCCTTATAAACTTCATCGGTATAGATCCTGTCAAAGCACTTGTATTTACTGCTGTAATCAACGGTGTTGTCGCCGCTCCGCTGCTGTATCTTATTGCCAAAATTGCCCAAAATGAAAACATCATGGGTCAAAACAAAAGCGGACCACTTTCAAAAACCCTCGTCTGGTCAACTATGTTAATTATGGGAATAGTATCCCTAACCCTTCTAGTTTCCTTTTTCTTCCAAGCTACTCAGTAATAATAGTATCTATAATAGTTTTATATTCTTCTTCCGGTAAATAATGACTTCCCCTTTCCATATACTCTGGGGCAGTATAAAAATACTTATTTTCATAGATTTTTCCATACACAATGACAAAGGGATGTGTTCGAATAACATTATTCAATATTTTATGACTTACCTTATTTTCATTATACTGACATATGAGTGTAATTTTTCTCCCCACCAAAAATTCATTAATTCTCGACTCATAATCAATTAACTCAATTTCATCAACCTTACCTTCTAGTGATATTCCCATCTCTCCACTCCCCCTCAAACCCCAAAAACCCTCTTCAAAAGCTCTCTTTTCCATTGCCTCAATTTTTTCCAACATCTTTTCTGGTTGAAATTTTCCTTCGTCTAAATACATCTCTCGGCTCTCAAAAAGTTCTAGTTGTCCTGACTTTAAATATAAATTAATCTCTATCCCCGCCTTTTCAAACTCAGAGATTATTTCCTCTTTTGTATTTTCATCGTAGACATATACACATTTTTGATTTAATTTAAGTCCTTCAATAAAAAATGGCATTAGGACCTCAAATTGCTGCTCTTTGTTTTGATAAATTGAGGCCACATGATCACCCAAACGAATATCCTTATTCCAAAACTTATCATCAGAAACACGAGCCATAACAAAACTCTATAACATATCACCAAAAAATGCAATTAAACTCACACACCATATCTAATATTGCCAAAATAACGGTGTAAATTTAAAAACAAAGTAACACTATAAAAAAAATATTTACAAAAAATATTTTAATTCCCATCTTTTACATTTGCCCACGCCTCTTCCATTATCCTTGCCTCTTCTTTTGAAATTACTTTTACAATTATTCCCATTTGAACCATTACCTTATCACCTACTTTTACCTTTTTTGTCCCCACTAATGCCCGTCGAGTCGATGTAACATAATCTACTGTCGCCTCTAAACCATCAATTTTTTTTACCGTCCCAGGGTATGCAAGACACATGTATAATGAATACTATCACATGAGCGACACACCAAAACTCATTATCGGCTGGTTCTCTTTTACCTGTTCTGAAGACAGTTTGATTTTACTTACCGAACTCCTCAACCAACACTTTGATGAATGGAAAAAAGTTATCGAATTTAGACACCTAAAAGCTCTAAAATCAAACAATAAAATTGAAGGTTTAGATGTTGCCTTTGTTGAAGGCTCTATTTCCTCCCCCACCCAATCCGCTGAACTACAAAAAATTCGCGACAATTGCAAATATTTAGTCGCCATCGGTGCTTGTGCCTGTACCGGCCAACCCTCCTCAAGTCGTAACACCTTCGACACCAATGACATAAATTACAAAACCGCCTACTATCTAAAAAACTTTGATTATAGCCAAGAGGTAAAAAAAATAGCTGACTTTGTAAAAGTAGACGATGAGGTTAATGGTTGTCCCATGAATTCTGAACTCTTTATTGCTACCGTTGGTAAATATTTAAAATTATTAAATATCGTCTAATATGCACAATACCGACATCACCATAGACAGTATAACTAAGATAGAGGGTACAGCTGGCCTTACTGTAAAAATTGTCGACGATAAAGTTGTCGATCTAAAATTTATCATCAAAGATTATCGTCGATTCTATGCCAAGGCAGTCGAAGGCAAGCCCTATGTCGCAGTTCCTCCCTTTATCTCCAGAATTTGTGGTACTTGTTCCATTGCCCACTTACTTTGTTCCATTGAAACCATTGAAAAAACTCAGGGTATAACTCCATCAGAACAAACCCGCCTTCTCCGTCGTCTGACCTACAATGGCTTAATTATTCGTGACCATGCTCTACATCTTTATTTCTTTGTTTTACCTGATCTCTTAGGAATTGATTCAATTTTAGATATCCCTGACGATGAAAATAATCTTGGTCATCAGCTTCTCCATGACTCTTTTGATATCAAAGAAACAGGCAATGAGCTAACTACTATCATTGCTGGCGCCGCTATTCATGCCCCTCTACCAAGCATCGGTGGATTCTTAAAGCTCCCCGACCCTACTACCTTCCCCAGCATGATAAAGAAATTAGAAAAAATCCGCTCTCAAGTAATTCGCGGTATCGATGCTTTTTCCAAAATGCCTGACAAACTTATTAGAAATTCTGATTACCTAAGTCTAAAAAATGATGATCACTTTGATTTTCTAGAAGGTGACATTACGAACAGTAGTGGCAACAAAATCGTTGAAGAAAAATTCCGAGATTTCTTACACTCTGTCGTCATCCCTTATTCGCAGTCAGAAGGGTACATCTTTTCCGATACCAAGCAAGATTACCTGGTTGGTTCCCTCGCCAGACTCAACTTAAACAAAGATTCTCTAAATCCCCGTACTCAAAACGACTTAAAACAGTACCTATCTATCTTTCCTTCAAACAATGTCTATCACAACAACCTTGCCCAAGCCATAGAAATACTCCAATGTGTTGATGATTCAATTGACATCCTTACCAGTATTGATCTAGTCGAAGAAAAACCCATTTCTCTACTTCCTCGAGCTGGAGTCGGAGTTGGTGTTGTCGAAGCCCCTCGAGGTACCCTTTATCACTACGCCGAAACTGATTACAAAGGCATGATTGTCAAATACGATGTCATTGTCCCCACCTCTCAAAATCAAATTAACATCGAAAACGACCTAAAAAAATATTTTGAAGAAAATTTAGACAAAGACGAAACTACTCTAAAACTAAATGCTGAAAAAATAATTCGCGCCTACGACCCCTGTATGTCTTGTGCCACCAACTTTCTCAAAATGAAAATTATTCGCTCATA
>DATMWB010000043.1:0-6349 GCA_035562735.1 Candidatus Methanoperedens sp. | reverse complement strand
TCATCGGCGATATTAGGAAACTTACCAGCAATTTTTTCAGTTAATTTTGGCCAATTTTCCCAGTCGTATTCTGACAACATATCTTCCCAAGAGACAAAGGGATATTTTTCTGCCCAGTTCATAAAATATTCAATTAATTCTTCAGAACTTAGAGCTTTATCTTCAATTTTCAGGATATATTTACCATTATTTTCTTCTTGAAATTCTGATGCTGCTGCATCAATTGAAATTCCCGCATCAACCCCAGGGACATAGCCAGCATTTTTTATGGCTTCAACCATATATTCCATTGGTTTTTCATTGCTCTCAATCCCATTTGGAGCAAAGGCTCCCTCATTACCCACATTGGTTGATTTACCTTCTCTTTTTAAAATCTTTTTTAGCTCTTCATATATTTCCATTTCCATTCGTACATTTTCAGTCGCACTTCTATTACCCATTGCTGCCACCAAATATTCTTGCAAATCAGTGCTATCAGCAGCATGTTTTCCACCCTCAATCATCACGATCATTGGCTTCGGTAACTTTGCCGAAGTAGCCAATTCAAAAGTTTTTTGTAGATATTTATAAAGTGGTAATTTTTCTTCACTGGCTGCCGCTCTGGCCACTGCCATGCTTACCCCCAAAATCGCATTTCCCCCGAGAACCGCCTTATTAATTGTTCCATCAAGTTGAAGCATTTTTTCATCAATTTCTCGTTGATTATTTGCCTCCATACCAATTAACACTGGCGCAATTTTATCCGTAATATTTGCCAAAGCAACCAACATGCCCTTACCACCATAGCGTTTTTTATCCCCATCCAAAAGTACTGTTGCTTCCTTACTTCCAGCTGAAGCTCCATAGCTTACCGATGCCTCACCCATAGCTCCCGACTCCAAAGTTACAGTTACTTCCAGGGTTGGTGCACCTCCACTGGCTAATATTTCTCGAGCTTGGATTGAGGTTATTTTTGACATATTAAATTGATTATACCTTTAATAAATTTTTTATACTTTACATTTTTTATCATCTCTACATAATCTTTTAAATTCATTTTATTTTTCAAAAATAAATCAGTATATTCACACCCTCCAATAATTTTTACACCCCGATAAATTGGCCAGGGGACATTTACAAAATCATTAATACTAAAAATATTTTGATAAGTATTTTTCAAAAAATTTATCATCTTTTTGTTGTCATATTCACTGGGTGTATATTCCAAAAATAGTGTTGGTCTATCCCGCTCAATTATCTTTTTTGCCCCATCAATTACCTCAGTTTCCCATCCCTGAACATCAATTTTTATCAAGTCAATTATTTGTTCATTTATTAATAAATTATCTAAAGTATCAGTGTTAATTAATAGGCCATTTTTCTCATCAATTCTACTATTTCCCAAATTGTCACAATCTTTAATTAAATATTTTTTTTCTTTTTTATTGCTTAATGCCAAATTAAATATGGTCACATTTTTTAAATTGTTTTCCGAAACATTTTTTTTTAAAATTTCAAAACACTCTTTATCTGGCTCAAAGGCAAAAACTCTTTTAGCTCTTCTAGCCATTAGAAAAGTGTAGTAACCAACGTTAGCTCCCACATCTACACAGACACTTTTTGAATTTATCTGGCTCACCATTAGAGCTGTTTCGTATTGTTCATATTTCCCGAGTGCTATCCTTTGACCGATAAATTTATCATCCTTTCTATACCAAAAATCTAATCCATCTATTTTAGTTTTTACTAATTTCATATTTTTATTATCTCACTTATCCCCTTGACCTATCACCTTCAATAGATATAATATTAGCAGTCTACTGTCCCGACTGATAATTATTAATTAATATTCGTATGCCAAAATCATCTATTCAACCACTAGTCGGCTATCTTTTAGTCGAACCGTTAAAACAAGAAAAAACCACTGCTTCAGGAATTCTTTTACCAGAATCACACGAGGAAAAACCCCAATCTGGCCGTGTTTTAGCAGTAGGTGAAGAATTTGTTACTGACTATGGTATTAAAAAAACTTCCCCCGTCAAAGTTGGCGATATAGTCATCTATAAGGAGTGGGGTGGAAAAGAATATAAGGAAGATGAAACAAATTTATTAATCCTCAAATTTGAGGATGTTATGGCCACCATCAAATAACTATTAACTAATTATCTATTCAACTAATTATCTAAACCTATGGCAAAACAACTAAAATTCGGACAAGATGCCCGAGCATCACTATTAAAAGGAGTTAATATTTTGGCCAACGCCGTCTCTACCACTCTTGGTCCCAAGGGTCGTAACGTTGCTATCGATAAAAAATGGGGTGGCCCTACTGTTATCCACGATGGCGTCTCTGTAGCCAAAGAAATTGAACTCAAGGATCCCTATGAAAACATGGGTGCTCAATTAGTCAAAGAAGCTGCTTCAAAAACCAATGACGCCGCTGGTGACGGTACAACCACTTCAACTGTTTTAGCTCAAGCCATTGTCAACAAGGGTCTTCAAAATGTTGCCGCCGGTGCCAACCCCATGATTGTTCGTCGTGGTCTTGAAAAAGCCCTCTCAGTCGTCATTGACGAATTAAATGCCATGAAAAAAGACATCAAGGCTGATGACAAAGCTTCCATTGAAAAAGTAGCTACAATTTCTGCCGCCAGTGAAGAAATAGGTAAAGAAATTGCCTCCGCTATGATAAAAGTTGGCAAGAATGGTTTAATTACCGCCGAAGAAGGTAAAGGCATGGCTCTAGAAACCAAAGAAACATCTGGTATGGAATTTGATAATGGTTTTCTTTCTGCCTATTTTGCCACCAATACCGAAAAAATGGAGGCCGTTATTGAACACCCCTATATTGTGATTACTGACAAGAAAATTTCTTCCATTCAAGATATCCTTCCCTTCTTGGAGAAATTAGTCAAGCTAACTAAGACTTTTGTCATCATTTCCGAAGATATTGATGGTGAGGCTCTTGCTACCTTAGTTGTTAATAAACTTCGAGGTACCTTTAATGTCTTAGCTGTCAAAGCTCCTGGTTTTGGTGATCGTCGCAAGGCCATGCTTGAAGACATTGCGATATTAACCGGTGGTAAGGTAATTTCAGATGAACTCGGAATAAAATTTGAAAATGCGGACCCCGAAGAATATTGTGGTCGCGCTGACTCCGTAACTGCTGACAAAGATAAAACAAGAATTATCGGTGGTGCTGGGTCGAAGTCTGAGATAAATGCTCGTGTTGCTCAAATTCGAGTACAGGCTGACAAATCAACCTCCGACTATGACAAGGAAAATTATATGCAACGTATCGCCAAATTAGTTGGCGGTGCTATCGTCATCCAAGTTGGTGGAGCTACCGAAGTTGAAATGAAAGAGAGACTCGAGCGTGTCAAAGATGCTATCGATGCTACCAAGGCCGCTGTTGAGGAGGGTATTCTTCCTGGAGGTGGAGTAGCTTTATTGAAAGCCTCTTTTGCTCTAAACAAGGTCAAAACTGATTCTGCAGAAGAGCAAGTTGGCGTTGATATTTTAAAATTCGCTTTAGAACAACCAATTCGAAAATTAGCTATAAATTGCGGAGAAGATCCGGGCTATGTTTTCAGTAAAATAAGCGATTCTCTAGAGTCTGATCCAAAATCAGACATTGGCTATCATGCTGTTACTGGTGAATTTGTTTCTATGACTAAATCTGGAATTCTTGACCCAGTCAAAGTCACCAAATCAGCCTTAACCAACGCTGTTTCTGTCGGTACAATGATTCTCACTACTGATGTCTTAATTGCTGATATTCCTGAGAAAAAGCCCACAGCTCCTGACATGAGCGGTATGGGTGGAATGGGCGGCATGGATGGAATGATGTAACCACGTCATTGCGAGCGAAGCGAAGCAATCAAACAAAATCCCTCACTTCGGTGAGGGATTATTTTTAGTGTAAAATAATTTTATGATCAAAAGATCATATCTTCATCATGAACTTGTTGAAATTTCTCCTCCCGAAAAATTCAAGTTTTCCCCAGTTTTTATAAGTATAATGTTAAGTCTTTTTTCAATAACATCTATGTTAGTTGCTTATTATTATAGTTTTAGCTATCAATGAAAAAATATTTTCTCATTTGGCTTGTTATTTGGGTAGTTATCGCTATTCTTGTTTCTGCTTTTGGGTATGCAGAAGCCCTAGGTGGAATCGCAATTGCCGCTCTAATTAGTCTTATTTTTATGTTCAAAAATCTCAACGACAATTGGAGTGGAGAAGTAGTTGAGGTCAAAAAAGAAGATGTTTATACACCCGATGATGACGGTGGAGACACGGAAACTGTTGAATTTGCTTACCTAAAATTAACCAATGGAAAAACTAAAAAAATGAGAAACATGGGCTATATTGTTGGTGAAAAACTAGAAAAAAGAAAAGGTGAAGCAACTATTAGAGTAATTAAATAATGTGTATTATTTCTGATTGATTTTGCGTCCATTCTAGCTTAAAGTATTATCCGTATGAAAAAATTAGTCTATTTCTTTGGAAACAAACAAACCGAGGGTGATGCCTCCGGAAAATATATTTTAGGTGGCAAGGGTGCCAATCTTGCTGAAATGAGCAAAATTGGAATTCCTGTTCCTCCCGGGTTTACAATTTCCACTGAAGTCTGTAAAGAGTTCAATGAAAACGGTCAAAAATATCCTTCAACATTAGAAAAAGAAGTTGCCGACAATCTAAAAAAATTAGAAACCGCTACTGGTAAAAAATTTGGTGATACCAAAAATCCGCTTTTAGTTTCCGTCCGATCCGGTGCTGCTGCTTCCATGCCAGGGATGATGGACACTATTTTGAATCTTGGTCTTAACGAAGATGTAGTCAATAGTATTGCCACCACCACCGACAACCCTCGTTTTGCTTGGGATTCCTATCGTCGTTTTGTCCAAATGTATAGTAATGTTGTTGAAAATATTGAACACGAAAAATTTGAACACGTTATCGAAAGTGTTAAACACGTGAGGGGAATTAAAGAAGATACCGATATGACTGCTGCCGACTGGCAGGAAGTTGTTAAGGGTTACAAAAAAATATTTAAAATTGAAAAAAATCGTGAATTTCCTGATGATGCTACCGAGCAACTTTGGGGTTCCATTGGTGCCGTCATTGGTTCTTGGAGCAATGCTCGAGCCATTACCTATCGCCGTCTAAACCACATTGATGAGACCAAAGTCTTTGGTACTGCTATCAATATCCAATCAATGGTCTTTGGAAATCTAGGAGCTGATTCTGGTACTGGTGTTGCCTTTACTAGAAACCCAGCCACTGGTGAAAATCTTTCCTATGGTGAATATCTGATGAATGCTCAAGGTGAAGATGTTGTCGCCGGTATTCGTACCCCAAAACATCTTGATTCACTAAAAGAAGACAACGAAGTAATTTATAAAGAATTAATAGATATCTTTTCCAAGCTAGAAGCTCATTATCGAGACATGCAAGATGTTGAATTTACCATTGAAAATGGAAAACTCTATATTCTTCAAACTAGAAATGGTAAAAGAACTGCTCCTGCTTCCGTCAAAATTGCTGTCGATCTCGTCAAAGAAAAAATGATTACCGAAAAAGAAGCTGTTTTACGAGTCGAACCTGATAAATTAGAACAACTTCTTCACCCAACCCTCGATTCAAAAGCCAAAGCCAATTTTAAAATGATTGCCAAAGGTCTTCCCGCTTCTCCTGGAGCAGGTGTTGGTCAAGCTGTTTTTACTGCTGAAACTGCTGTTGAATGGAAAGAAGAGGGTAAAAAAGTCATTTTAGTCCGTGCCGAAACTTCTCCAGAAGATATTTCAGGTATGGATGCCGCCCAAGGTATCTTAACTGCCCGTGGTGGTATGACTTCTCATGCTGCAGTTGTAGCGCGTGGTATGGGTAAATGTTGTGTTTCTGGTTGTGAATCAATCACTGTTTCTGAAATCGAGAAAAAATTCCGTGTTGGTGACTTAATCATCAATGAAGGGGATTTAATAACTCTTGACGGTACTACCGGCGAAGTCTTTTTAGGTGAAATTCCCACAGTCAATCCCGAGCTCTCTGGCTATTTTGGCACCATTATGGAATGGTCCGATAAATATAAAAAACTTGGTGTCCGCACCAATGCTGATACTCCAAAAGATGCTGGTGTTGCCCGTGAATTTGGCGCTATGGGTATTGGACTTTGTCGAACCGAACACATGTTCTTCCAAGCAGATAGAATCTTTGCCGTCCGTCAAATGATTGTTTCTGAAACTTTGGAACAACGTAAAACTGCTCTAGCCAAAATCTTCCCCATGCAAAAGAATGATTTTAAGGAATTATTCCAAATTATGAAGGGGTTCCCAGTCAAGATTCGTTTACTCGACCCACCATTACATG
>DATMWB010000042.1:0-1595 GCA_035562735.1 Candidatus Methanoperedens sp. | reverse complement strand
GTGTGGGGAAAAATTATATTGTAAATTCATATGTTTGCTTGGTTGACGGAAGGCAAGGCTTCTTGTTGTGCGGACTAGGCTTATGAAAATTCAATAAAAAATTTGTTCTCAACTTGACAAAGAAAGCGTTTTGTGTGCTTAATACTATGAAGGAATAAAAAATACGTTTAATTCCTGCTAGTAGTCACTTTGTGTATTTATTCTTTTGAATGAGTCTTTGGTTGCTTTAAATTTTTACAGGGTAAGCGTATCGCAGTGCTTGAAATGACGTGGACGTGAAAAGTCCCAATGCCTTGTGGATCCTTGATGGTCTATTTTGACATTGCCTGTGGCTCCAGGATAAAATGTCCTTGGACTCAATCATTTTTTAATGAAATAATTATTCAGGTATATTGTTGATTGAAAGCTAGACTCTCTTGCCCTCAAAAACAATTGGATACGTTTTGGCAAACACCCAACGATGAACTAGTAAAAAAATGGTTAAAAAAGATAATTTAATAACAGGCGTTGATATCGGATCTCACGCAATAAAAGTATGTCAACTGCAAAAATCCGGAGCTACGTATAAACTTATAGCAGTTGGGTCGGCCGCGTTACCTTCTGGGGCTGTGGAAGATGGGGTTCTGCAAGAACCTTTAGAGGTTGGTAAAGTTTTATCTGCACTGTTAAAAAATCTTAAAATAAAAAACAAAAAAATAGGAATTTCAATTTCTGGTTATTCTGTCATAGTTAAAAAAATAAATTTAGAGGAAATGGAAGATGATGCGTTGGCCAAATATATCAGCGCTGAGGCTGAGCAGTATATTCCATTTGATCTCGATGATGTTTACATCGACTTCCAAAAGCTTCCAACCAAGAAAGAAGGGACTAGTAGGTGCGACATAATGTTGGTTGCGGCAAAAAAAGAAGTAGTCAATGACTATCTTGACATGCTGAATGAACTTAAATTGAACACTGTCCTTGTCGATGTCGACGGTTTTGCGTTGGAAAATATTTGGGAAACAGTTTCGGGGCGGACCGAAAATGTCGCTTTGGTAGATATCGGAGCTTCAAAAATGAATATTAATATAATTTCTGAAGGGGTATCGGTATTGGCGCGCGATGTTGTTGTGGGGAGCGAGCAGTTGACTGATCAGTTGGCAAATGCTCTCAGTGTTGATTATCTCCAGGCAGAAAAAATAAAACTCGGCATTGTGTCTTTAGAGGAACATAAAGAAATTGTCGAAAATATTTTTAATCAAACCTGTACACAATGGGTCCTGGAGATAAAAAAAGCTATAGATCTGTATTTGGCCAATAATCCCGACCAGCCTTTACGTTCCATAATACTTAGTGGCGGGGGGGCCAAGGTTAATGGCCTGAAAGAGTATATAGCTAGGGAAACAGGATTAGATGTTATTGCTTTTAACCCATTTACTACGATGATTATCGATAATAAAAAATTGGATGAACAGTATCTTGGTACGGTAGCTCCAGAGATGGCTATCGCAACAGGCCTCGCAATTCGATCAGCCTCATTTTGAAATTATGATACACATCAATCTCCTGCCAGTTCGCGAAATTAAGCGAAGAAAAAAGGTCAAAAGCGAGATCGT
>DATMWB010000041.1:0-6448 GCA_035562735.1 Candidatus Methanoperedens sp. | reverse complement strand
GCTAAACGACCGGTAACAACTTTTTTACCTTTTAGACGGCGAAGTTGTTTTTTTGATTTTTTACGTCGCAAATGACGATCGAAAGCGGATTCACGCATTACTTTGCCATTTTTTGTGACAGTAAAACGGTTGCTAACAGATTTTTTTACTTTGTGTTTGAGACTAGCTTTTTCCATATTAGTTTTTAGGCTTTTTGACTGGGGTAAACGTAATTAACAGCCTTTTGCCAATTAGTTTTGCAGTGCCCTCTGGGGCAGAGATATCAGCGAGGTCATTTTTAAACCTTTCAACCAGCTGATGGCCGAATTCAGGTTTCTGAATTTGGCGACCTTGGAATTTTATACTTAATTTGACTTTATTTCCAGTAGTTAAAAATTCTTTGGATTTTTTGACCCGAGTGTCATAGTCACCTTGACCGATAAAAGGTGTCATTTGAATTTCCTTGGTTTCTCCACCCTTCATACCTTTTTTCTCAGCTTTAGCTTTTTTTGCTTCCTGATATTTAAATTTTGAAAATTCAATTAGCTTAACAACTGGAGGTACGGCTGAGCTGGCAACTTCTACTAAATCTAACCCAGATTCGGATGAAAGCTGAAAAGCCTCCGCAAGAGTGACAACGTTTATTTGTTTACCGTCTTCGTCTAATAGGCGAAGAGTAGGAGCGGTAATTTGTCGATTAATTTTGTAATACTTTTGAGACATTCCTGTTATTTTATCAGATTTAGGGACTTGGTGCTGATTTGCTCCTTAACTTTGGCTAAAAATTCTTCAAAAGGAAGAGCACCAAGGTCTTGACCGTCACGTTGTCGGACGGAAACTGAATTTGATTCAACTTCACGTGCGCCAATTATTAACATATAAGGGATTTTTTCTAATTGAGCGTCGCGAATTTTGCTTTGCATTTTTTCGGATCTATCATCGATTTCAACACGAATCCCCTCCTCTTTTAGTTTTGTAAGAATTTTTTGAGCGTATTCGTGTTGAGCGTCAGTGATGGGAATGAGTTTTATTTGAAGAGGTGAAATCCATAATGGAAAGGCTCCGGCAAATTGTTCTATTAGAATACCCATAAATCTTTCGAGAGATCCGTAGATGACTCGGTGAATTACAACTGGTGTTTTTTCGCTGCCATCTGAATCAGTGTATTTTAAATTGAACTTTCGAGGCAATTGAAAATCCAATTGGATAGTACCTGTTTGCCATTGGCGACCAAGACAATCGTCCATAAGAATATCTAGTTTTGGTCCGTAAAAGGCTCCCTCACCTTCTCCGACAAAGTAATCAAATTTGTTGTCGATAAGAATTTGTTCTAATTCTTTTTCAGCTTTATCCCAGGTAGCGATGTCACCCATAAAATCGTCAGGTCTGGTTCCTAAGCGAATTTTAAATTTTATCCCGAAAACGGAGTAAAAAAGATTGGCAATTTCTAGAATTCTTTTATACTCGTCTCCAATTTGATTTTCAGTTACAAAAATATGGGCATCATCTTGGGCGAATTTTTGAACACGTAAAAGACCATTTAGTTCACCTGATTTTTCGTGTCGATGCAGAGCATCACAGTCAGACAGACGTAAGGGTAATTCGCGATAACTATGAATTCCTTGTTTGAAAATGGTCATTGCATTTGGACAATTCATTGGCTTTAAACAATAGGTTTCATTTTCACCCATGTCGCAAATGAACATGTGTTCTCGATAATGTTCCCAATGACCCGAGGTCTCATATAATTCTTTTTTGTTTAGTTGAGGAGTTATCGTTTCAAGGTAACCTCGTTTTTGATGTTCAACTCTCCAAAAATTTAGAAGTTCATTGATAACGATAGTCCCTTTTGGTAACCAGTAAGGCATACCTGGTGCACTTTCGTCAATAAAGAAAATACCTAATTGTGGACCTAATTTACGATGATCTCGTTTTTTAGCTTCTTCTATCATGAAGAGGTATTGCTCTAAATCTTTTTGAGATTCAAAGGCAGTACCATAGATACGGGTAAGCATTTTGTTTTTTTCGTCTCCGTGCCAATAAGCACCAGCTATAGAGAGAAGTTTTAGGGCTTTGATCTCACCAGTTTTTTCAACATGAGGACCGGCGCAGAGATCAACAAATTCATCTCCGGTTTTATAAATTGAAATTACTTCATTTCTATCTTTTATGGAATTTAACCACTCAAGTTTGTAGGGATTATCTTTGAATAAATCCTTGGCTTCATCAAGAGAAATTTCTGATCTAATAATAGGGAGATTTTCTTTAATAATTTTGGCCATTTCAGTTTCGATTTTAGGAAAATCTTCTTCTGAAATTTTGAAGTCATCAAGTGGTTCAAAATCAAAATAATAGCCATCGTCAGTGGCTGGACCCATAGCCATAAAAAATTTGTCTTTACCGTAGATATTTTGCATGGCGTGTGTCAAGATATGCTCGGTACTATGGCGAATTTTGTAAAGTTGATCTGAATTGTGTTTTGAGGCGTCAATTTGTGACATAAGTTATTATAAATTATAAATAAGGAATTATTAAATATAAAATTACAGGAAAAATAGCCCGAATTAGGGTCGAATTTATCAACCCTTTACGGGCGATGTAGTGGAAGTCAGGGTAAAGAAACAGTACAACATTGGGATTAGTATATCATCGATAGTTTCTCGAGTGCTTGGTGGGTTGTTGGATCGGTAACTAAATCTAAGGCCTTTGGTATTGTCAGCCATTTATGTTCACCAAATTCGTCAGTTGTTAATCTAAAATTTGAGCCGTCGGATTTAATTAAATACCAGAAATCGTAGTGTAGTTGACAATGTCTTTTTGGGTTGTTACAAAATTTTACTTGAGTAAAACCGATAAAAAATGGTTTTTTAGGAGCAATTATGTTTATTCCCAATTCTTCTTTTACTTCTCTTTCGACTGTTGTTTTTGGGCCTTCTCTATTATCAACATGACCACCAGGAGCAATCCAGATATTTCCAAGGTTGGGGTAAAAAACAAGAAAAACCTCTTTTGTTTTTGGGTTATAAGGCAGAAAACAAACACAGAAATGATCTAAAGAGTCGTCTTGAATGGAAATTTTTCCAGTTTTTATTTTTTCAGCAATTTTTTGTCTAAGTTTGGGATTGGCGTAAATTTCTGGTTTTACATTGTCAAATAAGTTTTTCCATTCGGTGAAAATTGTCATTATTTTTTTTAGGCAAGTAGTGAATCTGAGAGGACTTGAACCTCTGACCTCATCAATGTCAATGATGCGCTCTAACCAACTGAGCTACAGATTCGGACTCAAACAAGGGAATTATAACAGCAAAAGACTTTTCTAGTCTATGGTTTAGGGATTATATTGATATTCAAGACAATTTTCTGGAACGGTCACTCTTCCGCCACAGCTTGGACATTCGGGGTTTAAGGCATATCCATTTTCATAAAGTCTGGTTATTTTTCTGACAAGTAAGGGGTCTTTTTGGAGATATGTGTGTGAGGGACAAACTATGAAAGTTTGACGTCCGAATAGTCTTGAAATGTTTTGGTTGTGAGTACTGTGTCTAGGAATTGTATATTCTAAAGTTGTGGGCATAAAGCTAATTAATGCTTCTGGAGACTGAGTGTTCACTGCTGGTGAGATATTGTTCACCACCTTTCTTTTTATCCTTGGCTGTATTCCAAAAATAGTTTCTTTTTTTCTTTTTACTAGAAAAAGATTCTAACCAACAACTGGCTTCATTTATATTTTTACGGAAATTAGCGATAAAATTTTTGATTCTAATTAAAAAGTTTATTTGATAATCAGAAGCCTCTGGAATGTTTTCTAGAGGTATGTTTTGAACGTCCTTTTCTAGATTTTCTGTGACTTTGGTTAATTTTTTTATTTCTTCTAGTAATTCTGAAACAGTTTTTTCAATTTCTTTTTGGTGTTGGTCAAAGAGAGTTCTTTCTTGTTGTTGAAGAATATTTATATTTCCAAAGAATTCCTTACCCCAGTTTTCAGGTTTGGGACTACTTTTATTAATCTCAACAGTTTGATTTAGGCCTAAAATACCACTTAAAGATATCTTTTTTGGAGCAGAACTAGGCTGGGAGTCTTTTAATGTCTCGCTACTGTTACCAAATTTTTTGAGGTTGATTTTTTTTGGGTCAACTTTTCCCCCAATACCCCCACCTGCCATAGTGAGGGAATTATATCAAATTATGAGATACTTTGTAGGTAATCGAGGACTTTTTGTTGAGTAAGTAAAAAATAGACCAGGTTGGGATCATTTTTTAATTCAGGACTTTTTGAAAAGACTCCTTCAATTTCTTCTTTTTGGACAGTAATCTTTTGGTCAACAGCGATTTGATTGATAGCCAAGTTTAGGGTCCAATCATTTTTAATTTGTTTTTCTTGCTCTTCTCTGTATTGAGGAAGAGTAATGTTTTTGCTTTTTAGATATTGTTCAAGACTTAAGTTGGCTGATTGAAGTTGTTCAACTAAATCTCCGAGACGTCTATTGACATCATTGTTTAGCAAGATTGTGGGTAGTTCAACTTTGGCAAATTTTGTAAAAAGAGAAACTATTTGATCCATCTTGGCTTTTTTGTCAATTTTTTGATCTTTATTTAATTTTTTAATTTCTGTAAAAAATTTTGGATCGATAGAAACGTCTGGTAATTCGGCACTTTCAAGCTCTAGTACCCAATCAGTATCAAGAGATAATTTTTCAGTTTTAATTTTTATTGATGGTTCTGTAACTGGTTTTAATTTGTGTTCCTCTATAACTTCCTTGTAAGCTTTTGGTAAGAGATGATTTAGAACTTCTTCAATAACTTCTTGTGGTGAGATATTTTGTTCAACAACATCAAGAGGAGCTTTGCCTTTTCGGAAGCCCTTTTTCTCAAAATTGGCCTGTATTTCGCCTAAAACATGTTGATATTCTTTTTTTATATCATCGGCACCTAAAGTAAGCTCGATGGTAAAGGATTTATCCTTAAGTTGCTTTAATTGGTGATTTGTTTTCATAAGTCTGATTATGATAGCATAATTAAAGATTTTTATGGAAAAAATTATTTTTAAGATTTTTGCCGTGTGTTTTTGGTCTACTCTTGGTGTATTTTTGATTGCGTTGGTTGTTGGTGAATGTGTTTATTTACTCAGAAATAGCGATGGGAAAATGGTTTTGAATAAAAATTTATCAAACAATAAAATGCTGACAGTTGCTGCTGAAGCAACTGCTGAGGAAATGTTTGGTGAGATTAAGGGTGAGGTTGGTGGTTCAGATGCAAGACAATTAATTATTGAAAGATACTTAGCAAGATACAACTCCCCTCTTTTGCCTTATGCGAAGAAAATACTGGAAGTATCTCAAACTTATGGTTTTGAATATTACTGGATTGTGGCGATAGCCCAACAAGAATCAAATTTATGTAAAAAAATTCCTGAGGGTTCTCACAACTGTTGGGGTTATGGTATTCATAAAAAAGGGACCTTGACATTTGAAAACTATGATTTGGCGTTGGAATCCTATGGAGAGTATTTAAAAAGGGTATATTTTGATAAGGGTTTGAATACTCCAGAGTTGATAATGAAAAAATATTGTCCAAGTTCAAATGGTTCGTGGGCTAGGGGCGTACGCCAGTTTATCGAAGAGATGGAAAGTGGAAATTTTAATTAGATATAGTGTGTATTAGATTCATATTATTGACATAGTTATAATGTTTTGATATAGTCGACCCTAGATCCCGGGGTGGCTCCTCTAAAAAGCATGCTCTGGGATTTTTTTTGGTCAAGAAATTAGAATGGGGGTTGTTTTTAGACCTATCTTTGGATTACAATAGCCTTTATGGGAATGATATCAACCGCACAATTCAAAAAAGGTATTTATGTACTATTTCACGAGGAACCACATATGGTGGTAGACATTTCTTTTGTGTCTCCAGGAAAAGGGTCGGCATTTTATCGAACAAAATTAAAGAGTTTATATACTGGTAGAGTCATAGAATATACCTATAAATCCGGTGAAAAAGTTGAAGAGGTGTTGGTAGAAACTCATGAAGCAGAATATTCTTATTATGATGGTTCAAATTATGTATTTATTGAGCCTAGAACTTTTGAGCAATATGCTGTTCCAACTGAGGTAATCGGTGACGATAAGATTTATCTAAAAGAATCATTGCTTTATAGACTAAAATTCTATGAAGAAAAGCCGGTAGGAATTACTTTACCCAAGAGTATTACCTGTACAGTAGTTGAAGCTGAAAACTCGGTCAAGGGGGATACGGCTACTTCGGCAATGAAGAATGCAGTTTTGGATACAGGAGCCAAGGTTTTAGTACCGCTTTTTATAAAAACTGGTGAGGAAATTATGATAAGTACTGATACTGGAGCCTATTTGTCAAGAAAAAACTAGAGGCCAACTTCGATGTCAACTTGGGGTGCGGGTAGATCTGGGTCTTCTTCAAAACTTTTTTCTAAGTTTTTAAAATCTTCTTGATATTG
>DATMWB010000040.1:0-17458 GCA_035562735.1 Candidatus Methanoperedens sp. | reverse complement strand
ATTAACTCCAAACAACTGCTTTTGAGCTGTACTTAGGGGTATATATACTTGACTATCTTGATTTCCCATTCCAGATCCACCCTTTGACACTGTTATTCCTATAATTGTAAAATTTTGACTTCCTATTCTAATAGTTTCTCCGATTGCATCGTACGAAGCATCACCAAACAAGTCTTCAACCACTGTTGGTCCCAATACTGCCACCTTTGCCATCGATAAAACCTGAGAATCAGTGATAAAAGAACCCGAAGCAATACTTAGATTGTGAACATCTAAATAAATACTTTTTACCCCAATTACAGAGGTATTTGTGTTGTTTTCTACAGTGACAATATGAAATCTACCTGAGTACTCAGGTGAAACATATTTAACCGTTGTTACCTCTGCAGAGCTTAGTATCGCTTCGGCATCTTTTAAGGTTAGAGTTGTTACGTTTGCTGCCCCTCTCACAGTCCCACTTCTTTGCGAAGAAGGGGAGATAGTCAACAAATTTGAACCTAAAGACTGTATCCGATTTTGGACTGCCTTTTGAGTTGATTGTCCGATTGACATCAGAGCAATAACCGAACCAATCCCAATTATAATTCCCAGCATTGCTAGTCCAGTCCTCATTTTATTAAGCTTTAGCATCACCACGCTTTCGATTACTTGTTCCCATAATTCCGTCATAAATTTTTCTCCTTAGATTTAATGATTCTTCTAGCCTTGTTTGTCAGATCACTAACTATTTTTCCATCTCTAATTAAAATTATCCTTTTTGCATGCTCGGCTATATCCTGTTCATGGGTAATCATTACAATGGTTCTACCTTCATCATTCAATTTTTGAAAAATGGCCATAATTTCTTCTGCCTGAGTTGTGGCAATATTCCCTGTTGGCTCATCGGCCATTATTAGCGCTGGATTCATGACCAGTGATCTGGCTATGGCCACTCTTTGCTGTTGACCACCCGAAATTTGATTACTTGTATGATGCATTCGATCCTCAAGACCAACCATTCTCAAATATTTTTCAGCAATTTCTACTCTATTTTCTTTAGGAACTTTCCCATATGACATTGGCAACATTACATTTTTAAGAGTTGTAGTTCTAGGTAAAAGGTTAAATGCTTGAAAAATAAAGCCAATTTTTCGGTTACGAATGTCAGACAACTCATCATCATCAAGCTTTTCCACATTTTCTCCATCCAAAATATATGTTCCTTTTGTGGGTTTATCAAGTGCCCCCAAAATATGCATTAAGGTTGATTTTCCAGAGCCACTAGGTCCCATAATAGCCACAAATTCACCCCTTTTTATCTCAAAAGAAACATCATCAAGAGCCACTGTTTCCAGCATTTCTGTTTTATAAATCTTTGATAAATGAGTGACTTTGATTATCGTATCGTTCATTTTTTTAATCCCGTGGGATTCCTCCACCCATCATTCCACCGCCGACTCCACCAAAAAGAGATCCAGAAGTTGAAGTGCTAGTTTTAGTAGTTGTTTTTGTTGTGCTTGAGCCATTTATCGTTGAAGTAATTACAACATCACCTTCATTAATTCCTGACTTTATTTCTGTCTGAGTGTCATTCGTATCTCCTATTTCGACAGTTACTACTGTTGCTACTTTATCTTTTAATATCGAGACTGTTGTAGTTCCATTGCTAGTTTTAACAGCCGTTGATGGCACCATAATGACATCACTTTTTGCTGAGATTATAATTGATGCCGAAACTACCATATTTGTATAAATATCCAGATCAGTTTGATCAAGTAATACCGAAACAGTGTATGAAGTTACATTTGAATTTACACTACCACTTGTATTGACTGCCAACACTGTTCCCGTAAATGTATTATCTGGGAAAGCATCCATAGTTAGAGTCACTTTTTGACCTGACTTTATTTTTGTGACATCAACTTCTGTCAGGGTCAAGGTTGCTTGGTATTGTCCTTTTGGATCTTTTATTGCTCCAACTTTTTGGGCGGTGACTGATTGTGAGTTTGTAGTTGAATCAGTTCCCGTACTTACCGTTATATTTGATGTACTACTATCAGAAATTACTACCCCTTCAGCCAAAGTTAAATTACTCAACACTCCACTAACAGGTGCCACAATTGTTGAAGAAACTTGTTGGTAACTTCGAAGGGCTGCTTCTAGCTTTGCTTTTGCCAAAGATATATCAACTGCTGAATTGTTATATTTCATTTCGTCAGCGGAAAAATTTTCTTTTGCCAGTTGAAGTCTTTTTTCTACAATGGCTTTCTCATTATAAGTATATTCAGCCCTTGTGTCTGGATTCCAACCCCCAGATTTCATATTGTCATATTCTTCCTGCGCATCAAGAACTGCTTGCCTGTCTTCCCACATTTTTACATCAGCTGCGGTTCTACTTGCTTGAGCTGTTTTAACATTTTCTAAGGCATTCAAATAATTACTATAAGCAGTTGTCTGAGTTTCAGATGCTTTGTCATCCAAGCTTATTTCTGCCAGTTTTTGTCCTTTCTTAACAGTGTCTCCGTTTTTGACATATACTTTATTAACAGTACCTATTACACCAGTAGTAATGTAAGTAGTACTCCCTGAGGTAATGGTTCCTGATGCCGAAATAGTCGTAATTAGTGAACCTTTTTCAGCCACACTAGTTTTATATTGAGTTTTGCTGCTTTGTGTCGATACTATTTTTGTAAAAATAAAATATCCTAAAACTAATACAATAACCGAAATAATGGCAATTTTAATCTTTTTATTAAATTTCATGGTCTGAGTTTATTTTTTGTTTTTGAAAACTAACTGAAGGTAGATATATTTTAAATTCACTTCCTTGGTCAACCACGCTTTTTACAGAGATTTTTCCATTATGTTCGTCAATAATCTTTTTTGCTATAGCTAGTCCCAGTCCGTACCCTCCCTCATCAATTCGACCTCTTGCACTATCTGCTCTATAAAATCTCTCAAAAATATATGGTATATCCTTTTTCTCAATTCCTTGTCCCTGATCTTTTACTTTTATTATTATCTGACCTTTACTTTTTTTAGTACTAATTTTTACCAGACTGTTATTGGGACTGTATTTTAAGGCATTATCAAGAAGTATTACCAATAGTTCCGTCAATTTATCCTTATTTCCCAGTACAAAAAATGGTCTAACTTTATTAACAATTTTAATTTTTTTATTTTTTGCTTTGATACTGACATTTTTTATTGCCTCATCTGTAATTGCAAATGTTGATACTTTTTCAACCAACATTTTTTGACCGTTGGTATTTTCTCTGGCCAATTCCAAAAGTGAATCAGACAATTTTTTTAGTTTATCAGTCTCTTCAATTCCATCACCTATAAGCATTCTTGCTTCTTTGAGATTCATCTTTTTATCCCTAAGCCCAACTTCAAACATTGATTTTAAAGCTGTCAAAGGAGTTCTAAGCTCATGAGAAGCATCGCTAACAAATCTCTTTTGCTCCTCAAGCATTTTTTGAATTGGGGACAAAGTTTTCCCTGCCAAAAAATATCCCAGAGAACCAGAAATAATCAATATCACTCCATTTATTTCTGCCAAAAAGATAAACAATCTCTTTTTGCTCTCTCTCAAAAGTTCTTCTCTCTCCATTATGCTTTGACGATTTTCTATCACAAATCTTGGAGATCGGGAGAATCTTTCCATCTCAGTGCATACCATGCCAAAAATTATTCCACTAAAGGATAGACTTATTACCATAATAATAAGTAGGTACCAAACTGTTAGTTTCAATCTTGCTTCTTTAAACATTTTTACCTATTTTATAACCAAAACCCCTTATTGTTTGGATCAAAGGATAAGAATATTCCTTATCAATTTTATTCCTTAAATTTCTTATGTATACCTCGATGGTATTTGGCAGAATGTCGGTTTCATAACTCCATACGTGATTCATAATCTGCTCTTTACTTAATATTTGTCTTGGGTGACGCATTAAAAATTCCAAGAGAGCATATTCTTTACTAGATAGTTTTATCTCTTTTTTATTTCTAAATACTTCAAAAGTATTTGTGTTTAAACTTAATTCATCAACTATTAAAATACTTTCATCAATACTTTTTGGTCGTCTAACCAGAGCCCTAATTCTAGCCAACAATTCTTCGAAGGCAAATGGTTTGGTCAGATAGTCATCCGCACCCTTATTCAATCCTTCCACCTTGTCTTCCAATTGTCCTCGTGCAGTCAAAATTAAAATCGGGGTTTGTTTTTTGTTTTGTCTAAGTTTCGTACATATCTCCATGCCATTCATTCCAGGTAACATCAAATCAAGAATAATCAAGTCATACTCCTCGTCAATTGCCAAGTCGTAACCCTCTATCCCATCAAAGGCTACGTCAACAGCAAATCTCTCTTGTTCAAGTCCTTTTTTAATAGATTGAGCAATTCTATGTTCATCTTCAACCAACAGTATTTTCATATGTATATATTATAGATGTAAAGCTGAATCTTAGCTGAATGCTTTTGTTTTCCAATTTTCTAGTGTTATACTGTTTTCATGAAAAAAATCAAAGAGAAGCTTTCAACCCCTCCCGAAGTTGACACAACTTGTTGTCAAACAACACATAAATGTTGTAAATTTTTACCCATAGTTGGGATAATTTTAGTTATTGCTGCAGTTTATGCATATTATCGTTTTGGAGTCGTCGCCACAGTAAATGGAAAACCAATTTCCAGATTTACCTATTGGCAGAATCTTGAAAAAATTGACAAAAAGCAAACAATTAAACAAATGGCCAATGAGGAACTTGTCTTTCAAGAAGCCGCCAAAAAGGGTGTCGTCATTGAGAAAAGTGAAATCGAATCAGAAATTGCCAGCGTTGAGGCACAAATCAAATCTCAGGGTCAAACTCTTGAGGGAGCTCTCATTGCTGAAGGCTTAACTAGAACAGATCTCGAAGATCAAATTCGTATTCAAAAGTTAGTCGAAAAAATGGCCAACCCCATGCTCGATATTACTCAAGCCCAAATTGATGCTTACCTAACCGAAAACAAAGCTTTGCTTCCCACCACTTATAGCAAAGAACAACTTCAAACTTTGGCCAAGACTCAATTGATTTCTGAAGCCAAAAATGATGCTATTGATGTTTGGTTTAAGGAATTGCAAAAAACTGCCAAAATCGAAATCCGCTAAGGAAAAATTTTTATAAAATCTAAAATCCCCCCTGATTGGGGGATTTTTGTTTATCCATTCTTTCTCCCCGTCATCGCTTTTTTATACGCCTCTCGATAAGCAATTTTTGGTAGGCTTTCTTGCTTTGCTTCCAAATAATCCAATACTTCTTCCTTGTGATGTTTAACCAAGGATCTAAGTAACCATGAAATGGCTTTAGTTATCAAAATATCTTTCTCCCATTTTAATTTTTCGATTTGTGCAAAAGCCAATTCTGACAATCTTTTATCATCTGATTCTCTTAATGATTTTGTCAGTAAAACCATGCTGGCTCGTCTTTTACTAACATTTTCATCATCAGAAAACTTTACTAGTACTTTTTCCCATTTTATCCAATTTTCTAAAACTTCATTAGCAGTAAAATTATTTTGGCAAAGTACATCAATTTCAGCCCAACCATGTGTAAAATTAAGCCAGTAGTCCAAAATTTCGGGTTCAAGTTCTTTTCTAATATTTGGCAAAGAACCTAGCAATCTCGCTGCTATATCAATTTCAGCAAAAGTATCTGCCTTACTATAAAGTGAGTCTAAAAGTTCTTTTAAATTATTTTTATCAAAGTTATTCTCACGGACAATATCTTTTGCCATTGCCACCATTTCACTTGACTTAATCCCTAATGTTGGCTTGTTACTTCCAAGATAATGTTGCACCCATTCATTAGTTTTTTTATCACGATTATTTCTATATTCTTTAAATTTTTCAAGAATATTTAAGTGGATTTTATTAGAAATTTTCATATATGAAGTTGATTATAGTATAATTTATTACCTGATTAGTTACATTAAAATCAGGGCTTTAAACTATGGAAAAAGCTGCAGTTTTTGGCCCTTTGATTATATTTTTTGTGTTTTTTGCCTTATTAGTCGTTATTTTTTTTGGCTTTATTATAAAGCTAGTTCTCAAATCAAAAAACGAGGAGTGGGCCGGTGAAGTCAGTGACAAAAAATTCAATGAGGTGGAGGATTTTGACACTGGTTCAAAAAGTGATCATTATTTTCTTGTTGTAAAAATGTCTACTGGTAAGACACGAAACATTGGTCTTTCTCGAGAAATGTGGGAAAAATTTCAAGTAGGGGATAAGCTTAAAAAGCCAAAAGGAAAACTATACCCCGACAAGATTTAGTTTTTCAACTCTTGGTAGTTTTTTAATTCGCGCTTCTTCTATTGTAGCCAAAGATCTATTGGCAAATTCTTTTGAGTAAATCAATTTTACTGGCCGTCGGACTTTTGTGTATTTTGCTCCCAATTTAGAATCGTTATGTTCTTTCAATCGTCTTTCTAGATTGGTGGTTATCCCTGTATATAGTGTATTGTCATTACATTTCAACATATATACAAAATATTTTTTCTCCTCAAAGACATAAATATATTTTTCAAAATCAACAATTCTATTTTTACTGTCAATTTTTATTCCCTCATTTTTGTATAATTTTCGTCGAATCTTATCGTATTTTGGATTAGTCCAAATTTTTCCGTTACTATAGACAATTCTATGAAATGGGATTTTATCAATCTCTTTGGATTTTCCCAGTATATTGGTAATCATTTGTGCCAATATTGGGTGCCCTCCTGCGGCAACTGCCAGTAAACCATATGTTGTCACTCTCCCTTTTGGGATTTGCATAGCTAGTTCACAAACTCTTTTTGAAAATTCTCCTGGCTTCAATTTGGACATCTTCATATTTTAGCGCTATATTCTTGTTATGAAAAAGAAAGCAAAACCTCTTACTTTCAAAAAGCAGTGGTTATTAGCTATTATCTTGTTTTTCTTTTTTGTTCCCTTACTTGGAAAATACTACGATGGACTGACAGAAGATAATTTTTGTTATCAAGACCATATTCCCACCACTCAATATCCCAAAAACTTAGTAACCGCCAAAGACTGGTTGGATTTAAGTGACTACGAATATGAATCAGGTTCATGTTTCTACGCCATCCGCGATTTAAATCGCGCCATAGAAATTAATCCAAACTATGCTGAGGCTTATAACAATAGAGCTTTTATAAATATTAGATTAAAGCGCTATGATAGAGCTCTGCCCGATTTAAATAAAGCCCTCGAATTAAGGCCCGACTAT
Source organism: Candidatus Methanoperedens sp. (assembly GCA_035562735.1). Classification (GTDB taxonomy): domain Bacteria; phylum Patescibacteriota; class Microgenomatia; order UBA12405; family UBA12405; genus UBA12158. The sequence continues at coordinate 10,209 of DATMWB010000040.1, read as the reverse complement.
CCTCACGCTCTAATGAATCGCGGTGATACTTACAAGCATTTGGGGGACAAAGAAAAAGCCCTCGCTGATTATGACAAGGTGATAGCTATGGGCAAAGAAGTGATAAAAAGAGAAGCTGTCTGTGGCCGTCGGCTTATGGCTCTATATGATGAAAATTGGTTTCAGGCCATGTGGGTGTTGCTGACCAAAAATGACCCCACCGGCTGCGTTCAATTGTATTTTGCAAAATAACTATTTATTTTCCCATTCAGAAACCAATTCCAACATTTCTTTTTCAAAATCAGGAATATATTTCATTTCAATTTGTCGATTATTTTTCTTGTTTATTTTTCTGACATCATTTATTCCTTCATAATATCCCTTTTTAGCCATTGCTTCGGTTTTTTTACAACCATATACAATTCGGGATACTTCCGCCCAGTTGGAAACTTGAAAACACATTATGCACGGTTCCAGTGACGCATATAGTGTTGCTCCGTCCAAATAACTTTTTATTTTCTTACACGCTTTTCGAATTGACGAAGTTTCTGCGTGGCTGGTTGGGTCATGTAAAATATGTCCCAAACTTACACCTCTAGAAATTATTTTTTCGTTCTGTACCACTACTGCTCCTGCAGGAAAACCACCCAACTTCACCGATTTTTTAGCTTGGTTTACAGCAATTTTTAAAAATTTTTTGTCAATATTTTTCATAATAAAATTAATTATTAACTATTTCTTCTTCTCCCTCAAATATTTTTTACCTTTTAATTTCTCAGGTAACAAAGATTCTTTTGTATATTTATCGTAGTCTTTGCCATACCCTAGCTCTTTCATCAGTGAGGTTTCGGGATTTAAAATCGATAGGGGAATGGGAAGATTTCCATATGTTTCTACATCTTTTAAAGCACTCATAAAGGCATCATAGGCCGACCTATCCTTAGGGCATTTAGCCAAGTATGCTACCCCATGAGCCAGAGTTTCCCGACATTCAGGGTAGCCAATCGTTTCCACTGACCTAAACACCGCGTTGGCCACTAGCAGTGCCGATGACGATGCTAAGCCAATATCTTCAGAAGCAAAAATTACCATCCTTCGAGCTATAAACTTTGGATCTTCTCCCGCCGCCACCATTCTAGCCAGATAATAAAGTGCGGCATCAACATCACTAGCCCTCATACTTTTTATGAACGCAGAAATAGTGTTGTAGTGTTCGTCACCTTTTTTATCAAAACGCAGAAAAGAATTTTGCAAAGCATTTTTTAAAGACTCTATCTTTAGGTTTCCATACAGAGTATGAGCATTGTCAATCATGGTTATTGCCTGTCTAGCATCGCCGTTGGCCATATTTATAAGCCACTCTTTGGCACCCTTGATCATCTTCATTTTTAAAATCTTTAGGCCCCTATTTATCACTTCTTCCATTTCTTCATTACTAAATTCTTTTAAGGTAAAAACTCGACATCGGGACAAGAGTGGGGCAATCACTTCAAAGCTCGGATTTTCCGTTGTCGCTCCAATTAAAGTTAGAGCTCCCGATTCAACTGAAGGTAACAAAAAATCTTGTTGCGCCTTATTAAAACGGTGTATTTCATCTAAAAATAAAATCTTTTTTACCAAATTTGTTTGATTACCAATATGGGTACCTATTATTTTTTTAATATCATCTTTACTGGCTGAAACTGCTGACAATTCGTACAATTCTGCTTGTGCTTCCTTGGCAATGATTCGCGCTAGAGTTGTTTTTCCTACTCCTGGAGGTCCCCAGAAAATCATTGAAAAAATCTGATGGCTTTCTATGGCCATTCTTAGCGGTTTACCTTCGCCAACTAAGTGTTTTTGCCCGATAAATTCGTCTAAATTTTTTGGTCTTAATATTGCTGCTAGTGGTTCGTTGGTCATAATATTTGGGTTTACTTCGGGTACCAAAGGATATGAAATATCCTTTATAATGTCAATAATGAATATCAACTTTCAAAATCCAAGTCCTTTGTTATCACTAATATTTGGGATTCTAATACTATTAAATCCTAAATTATTATCAGTACTTGTGGCTATATACTTTATCATCAATGGTCTAATTGGCCTCGGCTTTCTTAAGTTTTTCTAAGTTGTTTATTAGAAGTAACAATACCAATAGCGTTAGCCCACAAGCAAAATAAGCTTGACGTGGAATAATTAAAACCAAACTTCCAAGGATCGCTGGACCAACTACTCTTGCCAGACTGCTCACACCCTCATAGGCTCCCATAATTTCCCCTTCAGGATCGGTACTGCTTGTTGTTGACAAAGCTGTTGGGAGAAATATCTGAGAAATACTGCTTCCAAATGAGTTTAAGCCCATTGCCATTAAAAGAATTCCTAAATTTGGGCTAACTGCAATGAGTACAATTCCAATAGATGATGAAATTAAACCTATTTTTATCATTAGTTTTGTATTAGTGATTTTTTTTCTTGCCAATGTTCCCTGAATTATTACGCCCAACACTCCTAAATATATAAACAACATGCTGTTATTTTCAGGTGTAAATCCAAACTGGTTACTACTAAAAAAAGTAATTGTTGTCTGCATTCCCGACATAATAACCGTTGTAACAAACACCACTCCCAATATTTTTTGAATTTCTGGATGTTTAAAGACTAAGAGAAAGTTTTTTAAAGAAAATTTCTTTGTCTCTGTAAATCTTTTTTCCTTTCTATAACTCTCGTCCAAAAATAGTTGGGTTAATATTAGAGAAACTAGTGACACACCAGCACCAACAAGTGCAGGCAAAGTTTGTGATTTTCCGATACTAAAAAATATTCCTCCAATAGCTGGTCCCAATATAAAACCTAATCCAAAAGCCATACCTATAATCGCCATTCCTCTGGCCCGATTTTCCTTTGTCGTCACGTCACTGATATATGCCCTAGCTGCTGGGATATTTCCTCCAGTAAAACCATCAATTAAACGAGAGAGCAAAATCAATCCATAACTGCGAGAAAAAGCCAACATGACATAGGCTATTATTGTTCCACCCTTGCTTAAGACCAAAATAGGTTTTCTTCCATATCTATCGGAAAGATTACCCAAAATAGGTGAAGATATGAATTGTGCTAGAGCATAAGATGCAGTAAGTAAACCCAAAGCAGCTCCCTTTATATTTAGGTTTTCACTAATTGATGGGAGGAGGGGAATAATAATTCCAAACCCAATAATATCAGTCAATATAATTACAAAGATAGTTATCAGGGCTTTTTTGTTCATTAGAAGCTCTTATTATACCTGTTTATTGCTGATTTTTTCTCTTTCTTTTTATATACCTAATCACAAAGAATATTGGAACAATAATTGGAGAATAGACTACACTCCAAATAATCAAATTTCCAATATTTCTTATCGCACCCACAAAGGATCTTACGGCCTCTTTAAATACGACCACGGGTCTCCATTCATTGGTTGGAGCATAGGGTAGAGCCAGTTCATCAGTTGATAAATAAATTGTAATTTTACTCAGTTTTGCTGATTGTTCGTAATATTTTTGTTGACCCTTTACATTATCAATTTGTGATTGGAGGGAAATCAATTGTTGTTGGACATCGAGCAAATCTTTGACAGCGGTAGCTCTATCTAAAATATCTTCAAACTTCATTTTTGTTTTGAGAAGTACATCTAGTCTCGCCTGCAAATCGGTATATTGGTCGGTCACATCGGTACCGTTAACTGATTCAGAAACAACTTTTACCGCCATGTTTTTATAGGCCGCCATCGCTTCTTTTCTTTTATCCTCAGGTACTCTTACTGAAATATTTCCACTCGCCGCCCCCTCTGGTTTTGACAACCGAGAGTTAATCAAAAATCCTCCATATTCCTTCGTTTTTGTTTCAATCTCATCAATTGTCTTTACCACATCTTTCACTTGCAGTGACAAACCCGTGTCTTGTATAACCAGTCTATCGGCACTTTCTGATGGCGCCACCTGTCGTCCATAATTAGACACTGACCCCATTTTTACTGAGGACATTGCCATATCAACACCACCACTCATTGGTAAAATATCCATTTCACCCTCATATGATGGTGAAAAAGATTCATATCTATTTCCTAGGTAATTGTCTTTGAGATAAACAAGACCAATAATAATCAAAATAAAAACCGCCCAGTTTCTTTTAAGGAAATTTATCATAAAAAAGTGTAACATATTTCCATAATTGTGACTAAAAAATTTTTACTACTTCTTTTTCTAGCTCTTGGTCTTCGTTTAATTTCTATAAATCAATCACTATGGCTTGACGAAGCCATCTCCGCTCAAGTTGTAAAAAATTATTCATATAGCGATATTGTCAATAAATTTTCTCCTTCTGACTTTCATCCACCCCTCTTCTATCTCACTCTAAATGCTTGGACTACAATTTTTGGCTTTAGTGAAATTGCACTTCGCCTACCCTCAGTAATTTTTTCACTTATAACTATTTATCTTGTTTACCGTTTCTTTGGATTCTGGCCTTCAATATTGTTAGCTCTAAACCCTCTATATTTATATTATTCTCAGGAAGCTCGGATGTATTCTATGGTCTCATTATTTATTTTTTGTGCTTATTTGGCTTTTAAGTCTAATAAACTACTTATCTACTATCTTTTTGTCTTTCTTTCTCTTTCCACTTTTTACGGTTCAGTATTTTGCTTTGCCGCCATTAGTCTTTATTGGTTATTTAAGAAAAATTATAAAAATTTCTTTCTCTATTCTCTGGCTCCAAGTCTCTCTTTTTTAATCTTATCTCCTCTTTTGTGGCAACAATACCAAACATCTCGTCACCTTTTGGTCGAAGTAAAAAATTGGTCCTCAGTTTTGGGGCCAGCCAACTTAAAAAATATTTTGCTAATTGTCGTCAAATTTACCATTGGAAGAATTTCTTTTTATCCCAAATGGATATATTACCTAATCTCGATTATTGTTTCACTCCCCCTATGGTTTATTTTAATAAAAAAAACATTTAATCAACGCAAAGTTGCTTTTATTTTTTGGACAACACTAGTCATTGGTTTTGCCTTTTCAATTTTTACCCCCATGTTTCAATATTTTCGTTTTCTTTATTTAATTCCCTTCCTCTGCCTAATCTTAAAAAAGAGTTATTTTTATTCTATTATCTTTCTCCTTTTTTCTTTTGTCTATCTTCTTTCTCCCCAGTTCCATCGAGAAAATTGGAAGGAGATGAGTAATGGCTTACCGGATAATATATACATGATAATTTCCGCTGCCGATCCAATCAATTATTATCGACCCGATATAAAAATTCACAATCTTTCGTCAGAAATACCAACAGATTATGAGATAACTGTCCTCCCTTATATCTCTGAAATTCATGGAGTTGATTATCTTTCACGTCTTAAATCCCTCGGTTATTTCCAAAAAGAAATCACTTCATACTCAGGTCCCTTGACCAAAGAAATCTGGCAAAAATCAGTCGAATAATTTGTTGATTTCTGGCATCATTTTCATTGTCGTCTCATATCCAATTTGGATATATTTTTTTGTTTTTACAAAGTTTAAAACATTAACATCTTCAACAAGAGGCAATATTTTTACATCAGCTTTTTCCATGTTAAGTCTTGACAGCTCTCTGACCATTACTTGCATTGATACAAATGCGACTTGGGTTAAATTTGCTTTAGATAATTGACGAAAACTTTTGGGAAACACTTTACTATATAATCCAACAGCCACAATTTTTCTATCCTTTTTAGGAACTACTTCTCCCACCGGTATTGGGTTTAAAGCGCCACCATCAATCAAAATTTTTCCATCCATTTTTACGGGAGAAAACAATGCTGGTATAGCACAAGATGCTCTAATTGCTGTTGCCAATTTTCCCCGAGAAAAGACATATTTCTCCGCTTTAACAATATCAGTACAGACCGCTCTAAATTTTATAGGTAAATCTTCGATAGATTTTTTCTCACACACCTTATCCAAAAAATCTTCAATTTTATTGCCCCTAACTAAACCTGTTTTTATTGGCCAATCAACAAACAGTTTTATAAGCTCAATATAACCAATACTTTCAACTGTTTTTTCTAAATTCTCGATGTCTGGGTTAGCGGCGTAAAGACCTCCAACAAGTGCCCCAGCAGAAGTTCCCACAATCTCAGTAATTTCAAAATTATTTTCCAAAAGTGCTTTTAATACCCCGACATGAGCCATACCTTTTGACCCACCACTACCCAAAACCAAACTTATTTTTTTTGTCATGATTCAAATATAACATATTAGCACTCAAATACTTGACAGCTAGCAAACAAACTATTATACTGCTAATTGATTATAAATTAATTAATAAAAAAAAGGAGGAAAAATGCACTACTACCCTTTTAAACCTTTAATTGATTTTAAACCATTCTTATGGGACGAAGACGAATGGCCAGAAATGAAAATGACCAATGGTCTTAACGTCTATGAGGAAGGTGACAAAGTTGTTGTCGAGGCTGCTGTTCCTGGTGTTGGCTCCGACAAAATAAAAGTAAAATATGAGGACGGAGTTCTTCGGATTAGCGCCAGGGAAGAAAGCAAGGAGATTGAAAAAAATAAAAATCGGGTTGTTCATCAATGGAACAAAGTTTCATCTTTTGAGTACACCACCTACTTGCCTCGACCCATAGACAGTAAAAGTCTTGAAGCAAAAATCAAAGATGGGGTTATTTCTGTTTCTGCTTCGATTGCCGAAACAGCGAAAGCCAAGGAAATTGAAGTTAAAGTCGCTTAAGCTCAACCACTTCCCGGGGAGTCAAATCTCGATACTCTCCGGGTTGTAGGTTTCCAAGATTTACAGAGCCAACTCTTACTCTTTTTAATACTCTAACTCGAAGGCCAGCCTCCCAACACATTTTTCTAATTTGTCTCTTTTTCCCCTCGTACATGACAATAGTCATTTTATTTTTATGTACTTTTGTGATCTTATTTATTCCCGTATCAATTCTTCTGTCAACAATATTTTTATCGGTAGTTACTTCATACTCTTTTTCTAGATGAAATTTTGGATGGGTGAGTCTTAGGGCCAAATCTCCATCATTAGTCAAGATAATTAACCCCTCTGAATCAATATCTAAACGCCCCACGGGATAAAGCCTACTTTTACTTTTTACTAGGTCAATTACTTTTTGACGGCCCATTTCATCATCTGCAGTTGAGACTATTCCGACTGGTTTATAAAGCATTATGTATTCTTTTTTTTCGACTGATCCTACGGCTTCATTTTTTACAAATATCTTTTCTTTTCCAGTAACTTTGTCACCAAGTTTTGCTATTCGTCCATTTATTGTTACTAAGCCTTCTTCGATGAGTTTGTCAGCCCCACGTCTTGATGCCCTTCCCGATTGGCTTAAAAATTTATTGAGTCTTATTAATGTCATGGTTGAATTATAACCTAAAATTAGGTCTTGTTTTAATAGCGAATATTTACGAAAAAAATATATATAATGTCTTTATGGCCGATAAATACACTGCTCTTTGGGTTTCCCATTCATCTATTTCATCATTTTTAGAATGTCCTCGAGCTTACTATCTAAAAAATATTTATAAAGATCCAAAAACAGGCCACAAAATAAAATTAATGTCACCACCCCTTGCCCTTGGACAAGCCGTTCATGAAGTTATCGAGTCACTTTCAGAAATCAAAACTGACCTACGTTTTAGCGAACCTCTTCTAGATAAATTTGAACGTTCTTGGAAAAAAGTTTCTGGCAAAAATGGTGGCTTTTTTGACAAAGATACTGAGTTTAAATACAAGAGTCGTGGTGAAGATATGATTCGTCGAGTAATCAAAAATCCGGGACCACTGGGAGAATTAGCTATCAAGATTAACATGGATTTGCCCTATTACTGGCTCTCAGAAGAAGACAATATAATTCTTTGTGGCAAAATTGATTGGTTAAAATATTATCCCGATACTAATAGTGTCGAGATTATTGATTTCAAAACTAGTCGTCACGAGGAAGGGGAAGACTCTCTTCAATTGCCCATCTACAATCTTTTGGTCAATCATTGTCAAAATAGAGAAGTAAGTGCCGCTTCATACTGGTATCTAGACAGTAGCGATGAATTGACTCCAAGAAAGTTGCCCGATTTAAAAGAAGCCGAAGAAAAAATTCTTAAAATTGCCAAAAGAATGAAATTACAAAAATCTTTGGGAAAATTCGATTGTCCCAATGGTGAAGCGGGCTGCCGTGCTTGTCGTCCTTTTGAATCAATTCTAAAAGGCGACGCCGAATTTGTGGGTAACGACGATTTTAAGGCTGACGTCTATGTCCTCAAAAAATCTGACAATAAAGAAAAAGATAGTACTATCCTATAGTAATGTGATATAATTAACCATGACTGAAAAAGTGGATTATGGGTCGAGAAAATTTGGTGATTTTCGAAGTATTGGGAATTCTCCAAATGATTTTATCAATCGTCCCGTCCAAGAGAGAGTTTTTCTTGCTGCAAGATCACATCTTTGCCCCATCCCCGAGGAAGTAATAGATTCTTATACTGCAAGATATATAAAAAATTTCGCCCAAAAAGGAGAGACACTCCCAGACGCTGAAATTGGTGGAATGAGAATGGCAATAAATCGATATTCAGAATGTAATTTCACAATGAAAGAAATAATCTTACATTCAGCAAAAGAAAAAAATCCCACCCTCTACAAAAATCTTGTCACTCCACTTCCTCGTATCCCAGGGGAAGAATTCAACCAAAATTTGAGACCCAATTATATTCCAAAAGATTTTCATCAAAGAATGAGATTAGCCTCTACCGTCTATGGTTATGCTCTTCCAAGAGTATTAATTGTTCAATTTGGTGAAAATCGTGACGAAAGTGATGTTAGAAGCCAAGAAAGAATACTTAAAGGTTTATATCTCCTCGATAAATTAATTCCAAAATATAACGATCCTATTGAATTAACTGTCAGGTTAGCAGAAGAAGTCACAAAATTAGATGCCAATCCAAATCGTGTAATTTACCATTTATTTTCAATGGGTATCTTACAGGAACAGGGCTGTAAAGCCATGTTTAGGCAAACCTTTTCCGCTTTAGAAAGAAAAGCCCCAAATCTTTGGTCTGCTTACCAAAAGTTACTTAAAGAAAAAGGAGAATCTGGTCTCGCTGACATGGGTATTATCACACCAGGCTATTTAAAATAATCCCATCTGTGGTGCTGTTTCGACTTTTGGATATGAAAAATCAACCTCAAAACTTCGTGGTGTGTTCCATTTATCCTTATACTTCAGTAATTTATTTTTGAGTCCATAATCATAAACTTTTTTGGTGACTATGACATCCATCTCACAATATTTTTTGAGTTTTTGCAGGGATTCTTTGCTATGTTCTTGCCAATAATAAACAGCATTTAAGCCATTATCAATTTTTGTCTGTCCCAAGGTCTCGGTAGCTATCGCATTCAAACTTAATCGAAAACCAGTTGCATTTTTGACATGTTCCATAATGTCAAAATGATTTAATTTTTTGAAATCGTAAGGAGCTAGGGGAGCCACTGCGGGGACATCAAAGTGAAGGGAATTAAAGCCAATTATCCGATCGACATTGGAAAACAATGCCCACATTTTTGGGATATCATCATCAAAAAAACTCTCCATTTTTCCCGATATCTCATCAAAACTATCGTCTAATTGTCTTTTATAGATTGATATTATTGATATTCCCAAATCAGCAGGGTTACTTCCTTCAATGTCGTCAAATATTTTTTTTGTCTCAATGTCAAAAATTACTTCATTGACCATATGAAGTTATAGCATAGCAAAAATTATCTTACAGTGACACTTTTTGCTAGGTTTCTAGGTTTATCAGGGTTAATATTTCTATTCTTTGCCAAAAAATATGAGAGTAATTGAATTTCAATTAAATTATTAATAATTCCCATTTTATTAATCATCAAAATTTCACCACCTCTAGCCTTTATTTCCGCCATATCATTATCTAGTCCTTCACCAATTCCCAATACTTTTACCCCCTTTTGAATTAAAGCGAGGGATCCATGTTTTAATTCACTTCCACCGATTGCTTCAGCCTGAACGTAACAAGCCTCCTTTAGTTTCAAGGCAGCCTCTTTGGCTAATATTAAATTTTCATTTCGTCCAATGATTATAAGTTTATCCACTGGAGTTAAAATTTTAGCCAGAATTTGGGATTCTTTTTTAATCACTGCAATTTTCTCTATAATCTCTGATACTTTCATAAACCAGTAAATCAT
>DATMWB010000039.1:0-15736 GCA_035562735.1 Candidatus Methanoperedens sp. | reverse complement strand
GGAATTGTTTTAGTAGTTATTGCTCTTGGCCTGTATAAGTTTTTTGACAAAAATAGCCCAGTAGATTTAGAACAACAAGTTTATTCCCAAACCATATCTCTTTCCAAAGAATATCTTTCCCTTCGTCTCCAAACCGATAATGTCCTCGTCAACGCCAAAAATTATTCTGATTACGAATCGTGGAACACGGAAATGACTAAAATCATCAGTAGTTGGGATAGTTTAGAAAAGAAATCACAAGAAATGGAAAATTCTGCTCTCAAAACTGCAGAATTAACAGCAATCAATTTTAAACTAATAAAAAATGCCAATGCTTATTCTGCTAAAGAGATATCAAATATCTATGACAAAGCTCCAAAATTTAAGGGTATTGCTACCCTGGCAAAGCACTTGGGTGTTGATGCCAAGAGGGCTCAGGTCATTTTAGACAAGGCTCAAGCTGAAATAAGTTCTGATGTTTTCACTGAAGAAGGAGATGCTTTTGAGACATTAGAAAATACTGCCATTGTAGTCAAGGATGGTTGTAAGGTTGTTGGTTTTGTTGGAGGAGTAGTTCTAACTGGCGGTGTTGCCGGAATAGCAACTGCCGGTACTCTGACTGCCACCACGACAGTAATTGTGGGTGTTGACCTGGCGTTAGAGGTTACTGAAGATGGGGCTCAAATAGCTTTTGGAGATAGAAATAAAGTATCTTCTTTTGTCAAAGGTGCCAGAACAGTCACCGAACCAGTTGCCAATGTTTTAACCATCACTAATATCCCCAGTAATCTGGGCACAGCCTTTGGTAAATTCGATTCAGTTATGGTCGGACTTGAGCAATTTCGAGAATCAGCCCAAGAAGGAAAAGTTATTGGAGTAGATTTGACAAAATTTGAATATCACAAATCTTTTCAAGTAATCCGCAAAGCCAAATATCCAGGAGCTGTTCCGGCCGCAGAAATGGAAATGGCTGAGGTCGAAGCATGGTTACAAAGTCTTAATAAAAAGCAAGAACCTATGACTCCTGAAGAAATAAAAGACTTTTTGGCAAGCTTACCCAAAGAAACGGAGCCAGTTAAAGAAGTTATAAAAGAAGTTGAAAAAAATAAAAAGACGACTGAAAATGAAACTAAGGATATTCCTAATCAGATTTATAAAATTGTAAATGTCAGCGGGACATCTTATATGATGGACGTGTGCCTTAGTCCAACTTGCTGGGATGATCTGGCGGCTAATTCTGCAGAAGATAGAGATGTGGGTGGCATTTATACAATGGGAAAAGTTTATGGTCAGGGAGAAAGTTTTAAAAGTGGTTTTCGACCCGCAGATCAAAAAGCTGCCGGTCGATTAGAGGAGACATCAGCCAATAGCTATAAAATAACAATTTATTTAGCGATAGCTCCTTTTGAGGGGCCAAAAAACAAGACCATCGAATATGGTACTTGGCAAAACCACTCCGTAGAAATAAACGCAAAATATGGTGATGAGCCAGTAATTGAATGGGATGGAAGTAGTTTAAAACAGAAATACTGACCTTTATGAGTAACATAGAAGAAATATTGAAAAATTCTAAAGTTATTGCCGTTGTTGGACTGTCTGACAATGAAGAAAAACCAAGCAATCAGGTGGCAAAGTATCTCACTGGTGAGGGTTTTACAATAATTCCGGTCAACCCAACAGTAGAAAGTGTCCTTGGTCTAAAATCATACCCAAACCTGAGCTCAATTCCTACCGAAATAAAAATTGATATTGTGGACGTGTTTCGAAAATCTGAAGATGTTTTACCAGTAATTGAAGAAACGATAAAACTTGGACAAAAACCAGTAATATGGCTTCAAGAAGGAATATCTAATCCTGAGGCTGAAAATCTTGCTAGAGAGAATGGACTTGAAGTAATTGGTGGAGTTTGTTTAATGAAAGCTCACCAAAAATAAATTTTTTAGTTCTTTTTTGAGTAGCTACTAGCTGCTATAAATGTAGTAATAGGAACGGCTAAAATTAAACCGATACTACCAATAAAAGTCCTAATAATTTCCTCAGCAATCATTTCATAATTAACTATCTCAAAAAATGGATGGGGGTTGCCTACAAAAATAAGTAAAAGAGGGAGTGAGGCACCAGCATAAGCTAAGACCAAAGTGTTGACCATAGAGGTTATGTGATCCTTGCCAATAACCATAGAACGACTATATAAATCTTTTGTTTTGGTCAATTTGGCAGTGTTGGCTAGTTCGTCGACAATGGCTGCTTGAGAAATAGTAATATCATCAAGAACACCAAGAGCACCAACAACAATTCCAGCTAGTAATATACCTTTCATGTTTAAACCAATTTTATCCAAGGACAACATCCCTGCCTCTTCAGAGGAAAGACCGGTCAAATGACCTAGCTCTAAAAATATTGAGGCGAGAACGGCGGTAATAATCAAACTTATGATAGAGCCAATAATAGCTAGAGTAGTTTTTTTATTAAAACCATGGGCTAAATAAAATGACACTGGAATAATAACTAAAGAAGCTCCGACGGCAACTAAAACTGGATTGTGTCCCGCAAGGATACTGGGAAGAATAAAGGTAAAAACAACTAAAAAAGTAAAGATCATTCCCAAAATTGAGGTAAAACCTTTCCACCTAGCAACGACTAAAAGTAAAATTATAAAAATAATACTTAGAAGAATTAGACTGTCTTTACGAACAAAATCAATAATTACATATTCTTGGTTGCCCTCCATGTCTTCAGATAAATTGACCATAATTTGGTCACCGAGAGAATATTTGATAATGTTGGCCAAGGGCTGGTGGCCATTTTCGACAATGACTCTTTTTTTGTCGGGGGTGGACAGTTCTAATTCTAATTTTTGATAAAGTTGATTTGAGCCCATTACTTCGATATTTTTTTCCTCGATTATTTGGGTAATAACAGCTTCTATTGATGAACCATCACCAATAGCATTTGCTGAAACTGGGAAAAGAAATGAAGAAAAAGCAAAGAGAAAAACGAATATTGTTTTTTTGAAAATATACATAAGTGATTTTAACTGATGGATGCCGACTTAAAAGATACTATAAATGCTGATAAAGGTATTTTAGAAAAATCGATCAATAATTTTTATTTGAGAATAAATTTAAGACCGCAACACTTGAAGTTGATGGTTATTTTTTTGAAATAGATGATTAGGGTACTTATAAGAGTAAGAAGGGCAAAAATTAGACTGCCAATAGCTAATTTAGTGAAGTATGGCTTGGTGTTGTAAAACCAGCGCATGCAATCGTTGTAGGAAAAATGCTGACAGGTAGTGTCAAATTCACGGTAGGTAACGGGAGAAATTTTCCAATAGGCCAAAGCTGATAGAATAAGCAAAGAAAAAAAGATAATAAGTCCCCCAGCCAAAAAGTCACGGTGAGTGTAGGGAGTAACTACTTTTTTACTTTTTTTCTTCATACAACCAATTATAGACTATGAAATTATTACTACATGCCTGTTGTGCAGATTGCGCTCTGAAATTTTTGGAGTCGGCGAAAAATGAGGACTTGGAAGCGACAATTTTTTACTATAATCCAAATATTCATCCGAGGGCAGAATACTTGACTAGGTTATTAGCACTTAGAAAAGTGGTTGAGAAGAAAGCCAAGATTATTGTTCCGGATTGGAAACCAAGAGAATACTTTGAATGTATCAATCTTTCCCCCACCCCCTTTTTTAACAAGACGGGGGCAATAAAAGAACAGAGATGTGTGAAGTGTTGGAATTTGAGGTTGGAGGCAACAGCAAAATATGCGGCAGATAAGGACTTTGATGCCTTTTCGTCGACGTTGGTAACAAGTGAATATCAGGATCAAGAAAAAATTGAAAAAATAGCGGAAAATCTAGCTAAAAAATATAAGATAAAATTTTGGAAACCCAAGGAGATGTGTTGCGATTTAAAAACTAGTGGATTTTATAAACAATTTTTTTGTGGATGTGTGTATTCTTTGAAGGAGAGGTATGAGGAGAAATATAGGGGAGAAACCCACCCTACCCTCCCTTGACCCGCCGAAAGCTACGCATTCTGGCGGGCAGTCACGAATGGAAAAAGACGTCTATTAATTATTTAGGTTAAAATAGGGTATGAAAACGAAAACAACTAAGAAAACAACAAAAGTAAATGAGGATTCTTTTAAGGTAAGTGGAGAAGAATTACTCAAAAAAATTAAGGAACTGATAAAAGAAGGTAATGTTCGAGAGATAACAATTGAAAACAAAGAGGGAAAAGTGATTATGGTATTGCCCTTGACTGTGGGAATAATTGGGGCAGCCTTGCTTCCCCCGCTGGCGGCTGTAGGAGCAATTGCAGCACTTTTAACAGAATGTACTATTAGAGTTAAAAGAATAAATTGATGGAAGTCGGATCTGTAAACTCCGTAATTTTTTGTAAAACTTGCTGGAAAGTTGTTGCTGTTGATGAGGGTAATGAAATAGATGTACCCACAACGAGCTGTATAGTTGAAACACACTTAAGAGACTTTTCAAAAAGACACGATTTGGAAAGAATTTTGGCAGCGACAGGTGAATCGGTTGAATATTTGGGTTTAATGAGAAGAGTCTATATACAATAATGGAAAAAACAGTAAGACAGGAAAAAATTGAGAAGGTGATTGAGAACAGACAGGAAGGGGTGATAGTTCTTGAAAATATTGCTGATCCTCATAATGCAGCGGCTGTTTGGAGGACGGCGGATGCTTTTGGGTTTCAAAAAATATATCTTGTTTATTCAATTGAAAAAGCAATTAACCCGAAGAAAATTGGGAAGGCATCATCGAGTTCAGCTAACAAATGGCTGAGTTTTAAGGTCTTTAAAAATATTGATAAATGTTATCAGGAACTTCATAAAGATGGATATAAAATATATGCCACGGTTTTGGATAATGAAGCGAAGGGTATTTTTGAAACTAGATTTGAGGATAGAAAGACGGCTGTAGTTTTGGGAAATGAACATCGGGGATTATCAGAAGAAGCCATAGGGGGAGCTGATGAAAAGATTTATATACCCATGAAAGGAATGGTACAAAGTCTAAACATATCAGTAACTGCGGCAATTTTGATGTATGAGATAGATAGACAGAGGAAAAAAGATACCAGAAACTGGAAACTGGAAACTAGAGAAAGAGAGGACTTGAAAAAAGAATGTTCTATTTTGTAGGGGTTTAGGATGAACTTGGAGTGGAATGTTCAAACCATTCCAAATCTCGACTGTCAGATGATGTTGCTGTGTCAGTATCCGTTGTAAGTTTTTCTATTGGTGGCATGGAGACGCCTGAAACAGGTGTATTTTCCAAATTTTTTATACCTCGGCCAAGGGCTGCTTTTAGAGCTTCTCGATTTATTTTTCCATCACCAATACCTTGTTCGCTCATACTATGATTATACATTGGGGCTATAATTGATTTATGGCAGTAAAAAAAGTTGGAGAAAAATATTATTGTTCAGTTTGTGGAAACGAAGTAAGTGTCACAAAGGCTGGCGGCGGGACACTAGTTTGTTGTGGAAAGGAAATGATACTAATTGAAGCTTAAGAAATTTTTGTGTTTTGGACAAATTGAGGAGGACGATATAATAGAAGACATGAAGTGGAATCTTGATGACATACTCCCTGTAAAGAAATTTGACGATTTATATAAAGAAGTTGAAGCAGATTTAAAGATTTTGGAAAAATGGGTGGAGAAACTAAACCCCAAAATGAGTCAAAAGGAATTTGGGGAAATGCTTTTATTTGACGAAAAAATGGGAGTAAAACTGTCGAGACTCGGATATTTGCCACACTTAATGGAAGCGGTTGATCAAAGTAATCAAGAAGCAAAACTAATGAAAAGTAAGGTGGAAAATTTGGGATTGAAAGTAAGTGAAATAGGAATGAAAATTGGTTTTTGGATTCAAGGGAAAAGAGAACCAAAGCTTGATGATAAAAATGCCAATCGTCTCTTCGCGACTATTCCTGGTCTTGAATATGGACTAAAAAGAAGTCGAGAAGGGGCAAAATTTTCGCTTAACGAAAGAGAAGAGCAAATAATAAATCATAAGGATGTAAATGGGGTGGGAGTATTGGGAGATTTAAGAGAAATGATTGAAACTGAATTTGAATATAAGTTAGTAACTAGTAAATTAGATAAGAAGATTAGTAGCCAGGCGGAGTTGTTGTCATATGTTTATAATCCAAAGGCGGAAATAAGAAAAGCGGCATATACAACACTTTTAAAAAAACAAAAAGATAATTTAGATAAGTTTTTTGCCATATATCAGGGAATTGTTAAAGATTGGGGTTATGAGGCAAAGTTGAGAGGTCATAGCTCACCTATTGGAGTACGTAATTGGGGAAATCATGTACCAGATAGGGCGGTGGAAAGTTTACTAGAGGTGTGTACAGACAATATAGGAATTTTTCAAAGATACTTTAAATGGAAGGCAAAGGAGCTGGGAATGAAAAAATTACAACGCTTTGATATATATGCTCCTTTGGAAAAAGTTGATAAAAAAATTGGTTTTGAAGAAGCAAAAGAAATGGTTTTGGAAGCGCTGGGAGAATTTTCACCGAGGTTTAGAGAAGGAGCCAAAAAAATCATTGAGGAAAAACATATTGATGTTCTTCCTAATAAAAACAAAAGAGGTGGAGCATTTTGTGCAACGGTAGCACCAGAAGTTACTCCCTATGTTTTATTAAATTTTATCGGCAAATCAAGAGATTTGAGCACCCTAGCCCACGAACTTGGGCACGGCATCCATTCTATTTATGCTAACAAGCACTTCCCTTCTAGTCAGGAAGCCAACTTACCTCTAGCGGAGACAGCTTCAACTTTGGCTGAACTGATTTTGTTTGAAAAAATGATGGCAAAAGAGAAGAATAAAAAGATTAAAAAAGCGTGGTTATCCGATAAGATGGCAGATGCCTATGCCACCATTTGCCGTCAAAATTATTTTATTAAATTTGAGATAGCGGCTCACGAAGCACTGGAAAAAGGAATAAAGGCGGATGACTTATCAAACTTATATTTTGCGACATTAAAAGAACAGTTTGGAAATAGTGTCAAAATTGATCCACTATTTAAATATGAATGGAGTTATATATCTCATATTTTTCAAAGTCCATTTTATTGTTATGCCTACAATTTTGGTGAATTGGTTTCCTACTCTCTTTTTGCAAATTATAAAAAAGATCCAAAAAAATGGAGAGAGATTATTGAAAAAATACTGGAAAGCGGAGGAAGCCAAGACCCTCAAGTAATCTTAAAAAATGCTAATATCGATATCTGCAACCCAAGGTTTTGGCAAGACAGCTTTGCCACAATTGTTGAGTGGCAGGAAAAACTAGAACTATTATGATAAAATTATTACATACGTAGTAGTTAGCTTGTTTACATAATATGAAAGAAGAAACAAAGAAAAAATTAACGGATTTTTTTAGTAAATACCCACTAAAAAAATATAAAAAGGGACAAATTATCTTTGAACCTAATGAGGATTTTGGAGGAATTTATTTTGTAAAAAGTGGATATCTTCGGGTTTATGACATAAACAAAGAAGGAAAAGAGAGTGGAATACAGCTGTTCAAACCTTTATATTTTTTGTCCTTGATTAGCGCTAAAACTGGAGTAAAGAACCGACACTATATTGAGACTATGACTCCGGTTGAAGCATGGATTGTGCCAAAAAATGAATTTGAAAATTATATGAGTAAAAATCCTGATTTGTACCAAGAGGTATGTGTGTCCCTGATGGATAAATTTTTAGACATGACTTCATATATTTCCCAATTGGTTTCAGGTGACGCAAGAACAAAGGTGGCCGGACTAATATATTCTTTGGCTGATGAGTTTGGAGTAATTAAAAATAAGCAAGTTTCAATAAAGTTTAAGATTACTCACAAACTAATTGCTTCATTGACTGGGCTTACTAGAGAAACAGTAACCATACAGATGCTAAAACTCGAAAAAGAGGGCTTGATTGATAATGATAAAAGACAAATTGTGGTTCAGGATATGAGGGTTCTTAAAAAGGTCCTAGGATATGAATGAGATTCCTCAAGAAATTCAAGATTGGTTTGAAAAAATTGTAAAAGAAAATTTGGCAATCTCGAAGGGGGCGGCACGGGATAAGGTGTTGTACAAGGCAAAACATACAGGACTGGTAATGATGACTGGTAAAAAAATTGTAGAGAATAGTCCTGAATTTAAATGGAACAAAAAACAAGCAATGGTGATCTGTTTACTTCATGATGTCGGTCGTTTTCCGCAAGTATTATTGAATAGCTATTCAGATATAAATACGGGGATTGATCATGCTAGTTTGGGATTAAAAATGATTGCCGAGCAAAATTTTAACTGGAAAGAATGGGAGATGGATGGTGAGGTAATTTTTGAGGCAATAAAATGGCATAACCAAAAAGATTATCTTGGAGATAATTTATACGCCAAATTTATAAGGGATGCTGATAAAAATGCCTTGTTTGGTGACTATAAAGAATTGGAAGATTATGTGTTTTTTGAAAAAGAAAAAAGTACAAGAATTAACGAGAAAATTTGGGAGAAATTGGAAAAAAGAGAAAGCATTGGAAATGAAATGATAATTAGTAGTGCTGAAGGAATAATAAATTATGCGTCTTGGTTGTGGAATTTGAACCTAAAATATTCAAGAAAGCTGGCTATTGAATCAAAAATAATTGAAAATCTACTAAAATCCCTAAAGAAAAATGGAAATGGGAGTGAGGATGTAAAAAGACTAGAAAAAAATCTTGAAGACTTCAGACTATTCGCGACAACAATCTAAAATTTTTCCAATAACACCGCTTACTTTCCCAAGTAAGTCAGATTTTTTGGTCAGGATGGGAGTATCAGTTTTACTTAACTTTTCCAAAGTTTTTTCTTTTGGGTTGATTAGGCCTAGATTTATACCCCAAAATAAATTGTAGAGATTGTAAGATTTTTCAAAGAAATCGTGAGCACCTTTTTTGTCACCTTTAGTCTGAGCCTTGGTACCAACTTCAAAAAGACGCATGGAGGCGGCAAGGAGGTGTTTGCTGGTACACCAGACTTCGCCTTCTGGATCTTTGACAATGAGTTTTAATAATTCTTTTCGCATTTCGCGAGTTTCATTTAAAAGGTCAAAATATTTGGTTTTTCCGGTTTTACTCCCAGTGAAAAAAAGATGTTCTTCAATACTGATTAAATTCATGATGGCAATGGAGAGGTCTTCGTCAGAGCTGAGATCAAGCTTGTGCCCAGCTTCAGCAGTTTTTACCTTGTCCATAAATTTTTGGAGGTCCAGATTGTTGGTCATAGAAGTATTTTACCAATGAAAACTACAATTTGAAAATTGCCTTAAATATCAAGGTAATAATCAACACAAAGCCAAGCGGAAAGACAACTTTAGCGTAAGGGAAGATTGTTTTTCCCCCGTTTTTTGTTTTTGTAAGAATATAGGTGTGGTTTCCAAGACCCATGGCCAAAAGTCCAACGATAGAGCCAAAGATGATTTTGTCGATACCAAGAAGGGTATTTGAGGGAACACCAATTTGATCGGTAAATCGGAAGTACATTAGGACGGTGGCTAACATAATCAGGCTGAGGATATGACCGTTTTTGAGAATTTTAATTTTTAGTTTTGATGCTAGCCAAAAGGAAATCGCAGTATTTAGGGCTGATATCCAAATTGATACCAAGAAGTCATCAACTCCTAATTTTTGGGCTATCAACATTCCCCCACCAACAGTAACTATACAAATTGGACATTGAGCAAGGGCTGGAGGAACAAGAAAGGAGAAACTAGATACTAGAATTGAGAAAAAAGAAAATAGAAATTTTTTGGTCATAAATTATTTTACGGTAATAAATTGTAATTGGTTATTGACAGAATTTAATTATACTACTACATTGGTAGTATGAGTAAAGAAACAATAATCGTTCTCGTTTTGATAGTGGTTGCCTTTTTTGGCGGTTATTATTTTTCAAAAAATGAAAATGGAAGTAAGGTTCCTGCCTTGGAAAATCAGCCAACAACGGCGATTCAAGCAGTGGATACGACAGTAACAATGGATAAAGTTAAAGCTTTGTTTAACGACGAAAAAAACTTGGTCTTTGGCAACAAAGATAGTAAATTGCTATTTGTAATTGTGAGTGATCCTAGCTGTCCTTATTGTCATGCAGCTGCAGGAAAAAATTCAAAATTAAGTAAAGATATGGGTGAGAGATTTGTTCTAAAAAGTGATGGAGGTACTTACGTAGCACCCGAGGTGGAAATGAAAAAGCTCGTAGATTCGGGAAAAGCAGGAATGGTGTGGATGTATGCCAACGGTCATGGGGCTGGAGAATTGGCAACTGAAGCTATGTATTGTGCTAATGAACAAGGGAAGTTTTGGGAGGTACATGACAAATTTATGTCCTTTGAAGGATATGGAATAATGAATGAAAGTATAGGTAATGATCGAACAAAAATCGCTGCCTTGGTTGAATTCATTGGTAAAACTGCTGACTCAGGTAAACTCAAGAGTTGTCTTGATAGTGGAAAATACACCAGCCGTATAAGTGAAAATATGGCAACAGCAAAACAGATCGGTTTTGAGGGGACACCATATTACCTTATAAATACAACTAGATTTGTTGGTGCTTACAACTATACTGAAATGCAAGCTGCAGTAGATGAAGCGTTGAAATAATTTTTGTGAGATAAGATACTAAGATGTTTACAGGAGTTTTTAATTGTGCTAAAGTAGCCTAATTATGGGACATATAGGTTTTAAACACTACGAAATCAGAATGACCGCCATCCTTGGTGGTCAGTATCGCTGCGACTCTTTGAATCCAGCGTTGCTCGTAGGAGGTTTTGCCTAATGATAGAATAATTTTTTAAATCAGACAAGCCTCCGAAAGGAGGCTTTTTTGTAGACTTTTTCAAATTTCCCTCTTTTTCGGAAGCTTATCCGACTCAACAAGTTTCTGGGAAAGCTAGTTAGAGTCGGGCACGTTAAAATTTAGATATGGAGGAAAAAATGAAACAAAAAAGTATAGAACGGACTTTTGTGTTGGTAAAAATCCTTCAGGATGTTGGATCGGCGTGGACATTTAGTACCTACGTATTGTTTTTGGTAGGTGCCGGATTGTCACTTTTTCAGGTAAACATGCTGAATCTTATATATATGAGTACCACCACCATCCTTGACCCATTTACGGGAAACCTAGGAGATAGAATTGGACAAAAAAGAGTTTATATGTTCGGTTTATTCTTCTGGGGAGTAGGAATGTTTGTCTACGGAAGTGTGAGATGGTTTTGGATTTTTGCTCTTGCAGAAGGGATAGCCGCTATTGGACATGCGTTGATGTCTGAGGCCTTGGAGTCGTGGCTTCGTAACCACACAGATGAAACGACAACGCATCGAGCAATGTCGGTTTCAGATACTTGGAAAAAGTTGGCAACAATCCCAACAGCTATTTTGGGTGGATTTGTAGGAGCCAAATATGGCTTACAAATTCCCTGGATACTAGCAGGAATAACAAGTATTTTGGCTTTAGGAATAACTGTGTGGCAGCTTGGAAAATTTCCTGAAAAGGCGGAAATTACTGAGACGGAACCAATTGACCTGAATCTGTGGACAATAACAAAAAATGCATGGAAAGAACCTGTTTTGAGGCGATCTTTTGTGGCTGTTGCGCTGATAACATCGACTTTTCAACCATTTAATATGTTTTGGTCAGTTGTGTTTAAGGAGGCCAGTGGCAAAAGTGAATGGTTAGGATTTCTCTGGATGGGAATTGCCCTGGCATCTGCCTTGGGTAGTTTTTTGGCAAAAAAGTGGAAAATTAGCTCTAGGGGTTTGGCACTGATAATTGCCAGCATTGGAATACCAATGCTTCTACCATTTTTTGCGGGAAAGAACTGGATACCTTTTATATTGGTACCATTCCTATTTCACGAAATAGGCCGAAGTACTTGGGTACCAGTGCTATTTTCTTATACCAACAAGAGAATAGACAGTCGAGTACGGACCTCGGTAAATTCACTTAGAAGTGGAGCAGGAACATTTGGAGCCGCCGTAGGGCTTCTTATATCTGGGATCCTAACGCAATGGTTATCACCTATCATAGTGTGGACAATATCGGCAGTAATTCTGCTTTTTGTCTCACTGTGGATTTGGAGATGGAACCATGATTAAGAATAGAGGCTGGTATCCCAGTACCAGCCTCTAGTACGTCTGAAATTAGCCACAATTGCAGCCACTACCGTTTTTGCAGCCGCAATCACATTTTGGACCACAAGTACATTTTTTTTCTTCTGTCATTTTTGATTCAATGATTAACTACTACAAGTGTAGTAGATAAATTAAAAATGTCAATGGTGATTTTTTATAAGGAAATATGTTGTTGGTGTAAGAATAAGAAGACAGATTAGACCCAAAACTGAGTAAATGGCACCAACTCCCATGGTATTTGAGATGTCTTTGGTTGAATATACAACCAACACATAGATAAGACTAATCACCAAACTCAAGAAAGAAAGGGCGGTGGCACGATTTTTGGAAGAATATTCCTGATTGACGTATTTATCAAGCAGAGTAAAGCGAAGAGAGCTGACAAATTCGGTGGCAAAAATAATTGCGATGATCCACGAACCTTTGACAAAATGAGCCGGCAAAAATGAAAGAACTGAAAAGATAAAAAGTGTGGTGTATATTTTTTTTCGATTAAATAGGTGTTCTGAATGAGCTATAAATACGGCAAATATTGATTTAATAAAATAGATAATTGAAAATAAAATGCTTTGCTCGCGGGGACCAAAACCATTTTGTTGGGCGTAAATGTTACTAAAATAGTAGGTAGCAGCCCATGAGAAAGCACCAATAATAATGTAATAAATCGAGAGACAGGATACATAAAAGTTTTTAAAGGCTTCTTTGACCCCTCTTGTGGTTTGAGAAAGATAGTTTGAGAGGGAAATTTTTTCTGAATCAATTTTTGGTTCGGTCAAAAATAGGGCAGAGATAGCAGCAATCAGATAACCAACACCATAGAGAAGAAAGGGGGCTGGGTTCCAAAAAAGATACAGAGAACCTCCAACCAAGGTGCCAAAGGCAATTGCCATACGATAAATCAGAGCGCCTTTACTGGATACTTTGGCATACTCACCTTCCCTATCAATGTCTTTTAGAGAGTCATAAAGTAGGGCTGAGTCGGCACCAGAAATAAAGGTATCTGCCAATCCCCATAAGGCAAAAATAAAGCACATAAAAACAAAACTGGGGGAAAATGGAAAAATAAAATAAAGAAAGGCGGTGGAAAACATACCCAAAATGATGGATTTTCTTCTACCAAAGATATCAGCAAAAGCACCAGTGGGTAGCTCTGTAAAGACGACGACCAAAGAATGGACTGTTTCAAGAATTGCCAAGCCAGCAAAATCGGTAAATTTTAGTTCAAAAGCCACCCACACAGGAAGAAAAAATTCGAGACCAAGAAGAAGTCTTTGGAGATAATAAATTTTTATATTTCGAGCTAATCCCTGTTTATAGGCAATATCGGACATGTGGTAATTATAACATCACCCCAAGTTGTTTGGTTTTTGAGAGAAAGTCTGGAAACCCCTTATATAAGAAAGCATTGATATTTAATGAAAGTGCAGCATCAACATTGGACTGTTTGTCGTCAGCGAAAATAATTTCGCTTGGTTGGCAGGCTGATTTTTCGATTAGAGTTTGAAAAATTTTTGCCTCTGGTTTTATTGCGCCAACTTGATAAGAAAATACTTGAACATCAAAATCATTTAAAAACATAAATTTTCTATTTAAAGCATTTATTCGAGTGGGAAAGTTGTTTGTGCAAATACAGGTTTTTATACCTAACTTACGGACTTTTCTAACTGTATCAACAACGTCCTGATTGGTTGTGTAAGCATCAGCTAATGCTTTGAATATTTCTTCTTTAGAAAGTTTTAAGTTAAATTCTTGGCTGGTTAAATTCCAAAATTGATCTTCTGATAATTCCCCTTTTTTAAATTGCGTCATATGGTTGTCATTAAAATTATCAATTTTAAGAGATTTTTTAAAATTAGAAAAACTCTCGGAAGAGAAATATACTCCGTCAAGATCAAAAGTGATGGCTTTTATCATGGTTTTTAAGCCATAAATTTTTAACCCAGCTTATGGTTAAGGTGGATAACAAAAAACCTAGGGAAGGAATAACGGCATTGAGCCAAGGACGATTAACATTAATGATATTCATATAAAGACCAATGAGGGCATAAGTTAAAGTTAAAACTAAAAGTCGGCGAGTCCATGAGGTTTCCCAGGTTTTGTCTAACTCAACTCGATGATTTCTCTTTTCAATCTTTGACAATCTCTTCTTGATATTAGTAATTTCGGACACAGGCTAGTTTATCACTTCAATTGTTCCAGAAACCATTCCCATCCAACAAGAAAAGGCATATTTGCCGGGAAGGGTTGGGGCGGTGAACTCTTTGATGGAGGTGGTGTTTGAGACGAGGTTTATGGTCTCGGGGAATAGGGATTTGGCAATAATGGCATTGGTACAACCTGATGAACCAGCATCAGTAATTTCCCAGCGTATTTTTTGGCCAGCTTTAATCTTAAAATAATTTGGACTGTACCCAAAGGGTGAGGCGGTCATTTTGATGATATTTTCTGAAGCTTTGGTTGTATTGTCTTTGGCAAAAGTAAAACTGGGTAGATTTAATAAAGTAAATGATGAGTTTATTGAATATAGGGAAAAAATTAATAACAATATTCCAAAGATTTGATTGAAATATGCCGAGAATTTTTGATTTTGAGTAATTTTATTTGGGCTTATTAGCATCAGGATAAGGGGGGAAATAGTCCCTAGACAAAAACTTAACATGATCAGAGAAGATGTAAGGGGTGAAGCTGAAACGAGAGCAATAGATTGGGCGGTCAGAGTAAAACCACAGGGAAGGAAAAAGGTAATAATACCCGCTATGACTGGACCTGCAGAAAGTCTTGTAACTTTTGAGATAATCGTAGACTTGAGGGTAAATATCCTCAAAAAGTTTAAAGCCAAGATGAGGGTGATAAGAGAGACTATGAGATTTGTAATACCAATATTTTTTAAGAAAATCTGGGAAAAACCACCAATACTTCCTAAGAAATAACCAAAAATTAAAAAAGTGATTGTTCTTGATATGAGAAAAATAAGAGCGGATTTTTTTTCTTTATAAAAGGAAAGAAATAATGAACCCGTAATAGGTGAACAGGTTGAAAAACCGGCTATCAGGCCAAATATATAAAAGGCAAAAAAAGAAGACGAGCTATTGATCGTGATATCAAAAAATTGTTGAAAAAAAAGAAAGATGAGAAGGACGACACTAGACAAGAATAAAGAAATAGTTAGGCGGGGTTGATAGCACGAGTGGCAACAGGAAGACATACTACAAGTGTAGTATAGAAGGGTTAATTGTCAATGATAAATTATTTATAGTGGAAAACCCCACTTTTTAGCACTTTTTTTGAAGGCGGTGATTGTGTCCTTACCATAAGAACAAAACAGACGGCCAAAAAGATCCTCAAGAGCATAGGAGGCAAAATCACCTCTTTCTTGAGCTGCTTTATAGAGATATACCCTATCTTTCATCTCACGAAGAACTATTTTTTTGTCTGCCATTCGCTTTAATACGGTCATTATGGTGGTGTAAGCATTTTTACCCTCAATTTTGGCTAAAACTTCAGACGGCTTAAGGGGAGTTTTTGAAGACCAAAGGACATCCATGA
>DATMWB010000038.1:0-2945 GCA_035562735.1 Candidatus Methanoperedens sp. | reverse complement strand
TTGTGTTTCCCAGTAGTCCAGTGTGATCAAGTCCCAATCTGGTAATGACTGCTAGTTTATTTTCCAAAGCCACCACGTTGCTCCCATCAAAAGTTCCTCCCATTCCCGTTTCCACCACCGCAAAATCAACCTTAAAATAGTAAAAAGCATAAAAAAACATCGTCACCATAATTTCAAAATAAGTCGGCTCTCCAAGACCCGTCTTTTTTGCCATTTCTACCGCGGGTATCACTTTATTGAGCATTAGCACAAAATCACTTTCAGAAATATTTTTATTATTAATCTGCACCCTTTCTTTGATATCCAATATATGTGGTGACACCGTTAGTCCAACTTTAAATCCGTGTTTTTCAAGTAGCTGACTCAAGTATGAAGCCGTCGAACCCTTTCCTGATGTTCCCGCAATATGGATTACCCTATATTTGTTTTGAGGATTATCAAGGCATTTTAATAAAAATTTTTGTCTTTCTAGTCCAAGCTCTCCGGGGAAGCGCAGTTTCCCCTTAGGGATTGATTGATGTAAGTATTCCAGCACTTCTTTATAAAATATGATTTTCATAATTATTAAGTCCCCATTCATCAAGGGGGATATCCCGACTACTGTCGGAAAGGGGGTTTTGAATTTTTTAACCATTTTATCCCCCCATAAACCAGTGGCGTCCCCATCATCGACACACTAACCTTCAAAATCCAGTAGGGAAGTATTATCCCCCACAAAAAATTTATATTCTCAACCACCGGAATTTTAGGCGAATAAAATGCCAAGCCCATAAACACCACCGTATCCAAAAACAGTGCCATGATGTTTGATAAATTGTTTCGGAGCCACAGTTTACTCTTTCCCATTCTCCTCTTTATTTTAATAAACACCTTTATATCCATAAAGTTGGCCACGCCCATTGCCATCAGACTAGCAATCGAGATTCGAATTGACTGCGAAAATATTTGTTTGTAGCTCTCATTCATTGTCAAAAACCTCTTCGATGGTGGTAGTGATATGGCAATAGCCGAAAAAATAATCAAAAACAGAACGACTATTACTGACATCCGTGCCAAATTCTTTGTCCTCTCATATCCATAAACTTCCGTAAAAATGTCATTAATTGAAAAAATAAAGGGTAACAAAAACATCCCCATAGCTCCGTTAAAATTAAAGTTCCCAATTCGGGCTATCGGAAAAGTCTTTGCCCCCATCAGCTCTGCCACCACAATACAAAAAACATATATCCCTATTAGCAAATCTGCCTTGTTTCTACTTTGATTTTCTTCTGTAATTTTAGTTGTCATTGGTTTTTAAAATAATAAAAAGTCGGTCAATTTCTGACCCGCAAAACTTTATATTATTTTTCTTAAACCATTTTTTTGATTACCAACTAAATTAGGCTATTTTATCATTACTGCTCTTTCATTGATAACTCACCTAATTTTCGATAATATAGGGCATGAGAAAAATATTTTTAACCACCTTTCTAACTCTTTTGTGTTCCTTTTTATTTTCAGCAAATGTCATGGCCCAAGCCAAAACCAAGGTCGCCGCCATCACTCTTCCCACCTTTATGGCTGGTGAGAATCTAATTGTCGATAAACCCATAAATGGAGATTTGATGATTTCCGGTGGTCAGATAAAAATAATTTCGGATATCAATGGTGATACCTACGTTGCCGGCGGTCAAATCGACGACATCAGCGGCACCATCAATGGCAATCTTATCGTTGTTGGTGGCAATGTCACAATTTCTGGAAAAGTTTTAAAAAATGTCATTGTCGGCGGTGGTCAGGTAAAAATCAATAATACCGCTGACATTGGTGGTTATGTTTTATTAGGTGCTGGCAAGGCTGATTTACTCGGTACCTTCTCCGGTCCAGTCAAGCTTGGTGCCGGTGATTTACTTGTCGGTGAAAAAGCAGTCCTAAAAGGCAATTTAGATGCCGATGTTACCACTTCCAATATCTCCGAAACTTCAACAATTGCTGGTGAAAAAAATATTCGCATTCACGAAACCAAAAAATATGATCGTCCCGAGATGCAGCCAAAACCCCGCTTTCAACTAGTCGGCGGTGGTGATATCTTTACCTTCTTTAGCAAATTAGTTATTCTTTTAATTTTAGTCAAACTCTTTGGTCAAAAAATCATCGAGGTCAATAGCAAAAAAACTTTTTGGTCCACTCTTGCCCTAGGTTTAGTCGTCCTCATTGTTGTTCCCTTTTTATCTCTAATTCTATTTTTCACCTTTGTCGGTATTCACCTCTCTTGGCTTATCATTTCTCTCTATTTCCTTGCTCTAAGTCTTGGTGGTATTGTCGCCTCTATTTTACTTGGGGAGTACATCACCAAAAAAGGTTATCTAAAAAGCAAAAATCATTATCTTCAAGCCTTTGCCGGTCTTAGCATTTTGACTGTAGTTGGCTTAGTTCCCTTTGCTGGCGCTCTGGTAAAGTTTGTCGCCTTCCTCTTTGGTCTTGGCGCCATCTCTTGGAACCTCAAAGCCCTAGTGTCAAAAAAATAGGAAGTTAAGTTAGCAAGGTGCCCGAAAAAATTATCCAGATAGAAAAGTGATAACATAATTTATGGCACTTTTTGAATGTCTAGAATGTAAGAAAAAAATTTCTGATTCAGCCATTTTTTGTCCTCATTGTGGCTGTGTTTATCAAAAGGTTTGGTTAGAAAAATCAGAAAGATTTTGGCAAATCGCAGCTGTTTTAAATATTCTTATCACCATTGCAATCGTATTTTTCCTTTTAAAAAATAATCCAAAATCGAATCTTCAAGAATTATCTGTATACATGTCTATGAGTGGGTTAGTTTCAATTGGATTTTTTATATACGGCTGGGCAACAAGCAAGTTTGAATTGAAATCAAGATAAAAATTTATGCTAGTGGAAAAATAACCGTGGATAGTTGTTGTTTACTCAAAAAAATGTGAGAATTTTGTTAGTGTCACATT
>DATMWB010000037.1:0-28454 GCA_035562735.1 Candidatus Methanoperedens sp. | reverse complement strand
TTATGATAAAAACTGGCGAGAACACAACAGGTGGTTAAAGAAAGAGGGTACAAAAAAATTTATTGTATAGGAATATCAGTATAAATAAAGGTGTTTTTACGAGAGTGAAAATAGGTACAGGGGGCAATATTTAAATTTTTCTGATTGTCGGACAAAATTAGTTCAAGAGAACTTCTTTTTTGCTCGGGATTTAAAATCAAAAGAATAAAATCGTTAACTTTATCTAAAAGAGGGAAAGTGGCAGTGGCACGGGGCTCTGGTTGGAGTTTTTTAGCGGTGTAACCGCAATATAGTACCTCTGGATTTTTAAAATTATTGGAAAATTCATCTGAATCTTCCATTGGTTCGATACCAGCGATATGACCGGGAACATTGCTTAAACCACCAACACCAGCAGTAGCAACAAGAATTGCTCCCGAATGGTTAAACAAGTAATTTTTAAGGGCTTTGTTAATTCTAATAGAAAAGGTGTCAATAGGTTCCCCAATTGCTGAACTAGTCTTGATAATGTCGGCGCCAGATTTGACTAAAGAAACAATATTTTGGGAAGAAAAAAGTTTGCCGTAGTTCGATTCGGAATCTGTACCGACTCGTTCATCGAGAGTGGTAATGGTTAATTTATTGAGATTTTTATTGACAATTAAAGTGCTTATATCCGCCTTGTCTAAGGCAGGAATCCAAGTACCTCCGGATAGTAAAAGCAAAACTGGATGATTACTTTTTAAGTATTTATCAAGAAGAGAGTAAAGCTTTTTGGCCGCTTCTGATTCGGCTTTGGTGGGGTTTTGGGGAAAGGAAAATAGACTTGGTAGTTCTTTTTTGGTCATAGCTTATTTAATCATAGGTCTATAGTAAGCCCGACGGGACAATGGTCGCTGCCATAAATTTCTGGGAGAATAAAAGCGTCTTTGATTTTTGTCTTTAAGGCAACATCGACAAAAAAATAATCGATACGCCACCCGATGTTTCGGGGACGAGCGCCAGAGCGCTGTGACCACCATGAGTATTCCACTTTGTCTCTATTTTTGATACGGTATGTATCAGTCCAATTATGAGCAACTAATTTATCCATCCAATCACGTTCTATTGGTAAAAAACCTGAAGTTTTAATATTTTCTTTTGGTCTCGCTAAATCAATTTCGCTATGAGCAGTATTGACGTCACCACAGAAAATTACCTTCTCTCCCCTGTCTCGTAAATCGTCGATATATTTCAAAAAATAATCATAAAATTTCATTTTAAAATCGAGGCGACCTAGGTCACGTTGACCGTTTGGAAAGTAAACATTGAGTAAGGTAAATTCATCAAATTTGGTGATAATCACCCGCCCCTCATCATCCCAATCGTTATCCCTATCACCAATAATAACTGCCTTTGGTTCTATCTTGGTAAAAGTGGCGACACCAGAATAACCAGCCTTAGCGGCTGGATTCCAAAATTTGTGGAAACCCTCTGGACATTCAATTAAAGGAACTTGATCGGCTCTAGCTTTTACTTCCTGAAAACAATAAATATCCGCATTATCAGTTTTCATAAAATCAAAAAGACCTTTTTTGATGGCAGCGCGCATTCCAGCAAGATTCCAAGAGATGAGACGAAGTGACATAAGTTATTCTATTTTACCTGATAATTTTGTTATAATCACTCACATCCAACTGGTGCCGGACGGTAAGGCAGCGGTCTGTAAAACCGTTTTAAGTAGGTTCAACTCCTACCAGTTGGACACAAGAAATTTTGGGAATTTTGGGCTATAATAGGCGGAAGATGCATATCAGTAAGATATTGGTACAAAATTTTAGGTCATACGACAGAAAGCTTTTGGAACTGGATAAAAATGCTAATTTAATTTTAGGATCTAATGGTAGTGGAAAAACTAATTTACTTGAATCTATATATTTCCTATCTTCTGGTAAAAGTTTTAGGTCGTCAAGCTCCGGTCAATTGATAAAATGGGGTGAAAAACTGAGTAGTGTTAGAGCTAAAGTAAATAATAAAGATAGTGAAAGTGAGATAGAAGTACAGCTGTGGAGAGAAGATACTGGTAGTCTAAAAAGGAGGTTTTTAATTGATAAAATAGTTAAAACTAGGGCTAAATATTGGGGTAAAGTAAAAATTGTCGTTTTTGAACCAGAGGACATGAGATTAATTACTGGATCTCCAGGACGAAGACGTGATTTTTTGGACGGAGTGTTTGCAAATACGGAGTGGCGCTATGCATCGGCTCTATCTCAGTACTACAAAGCTCTTAAACATCGAAATGAATTGCTCGATATTATTGCCAGCGGTAAGGCTCAAAAAGCAGAATTATTTTATTGGGATCAATCGTTATTGAAAAACTCTGAAATAATCCAAAAGTTTAGATATGATTGGGTAAAATCGGCAAACTCATTTTTTATCAATCACTCAGATAGGGAAATAAATAAATTTTTTATAAGATATCAGGCTTCAACAATTTCCTTGGAAAAATTGGAACAGCTATATCCCATTGAGTTGGCGGCAGGACACAGCAAATGTGGACCGCATCTTGACGATTTTTCAATAGATTATAAAGATTTTCAAACTGAAGATAAAAATTTGGCTTTTTGGGGATCAAGAGGACAACAAAGATTGGCGGTTTTAGCCTTGAGATTGGCACAAATAAATTATCTTGAAGAAAAATATGATGAGGAGCCAATTTTGCTTTTAGATGATATTTTTTCAGAATTAGATGAAAATCATAGACAAATAGTTATTGAAATATGCCGTAAATACCAAACAATTTTCTCATCTGCCGAAAATCAAATCACAAACTATTTACCAAAATCACTGGTAATATCGCTTTAAATTTACCTACTGCACAAATCAAAAAAATTATATATAATACCTCTACCCCGATTAATCGGGACTTATTTTTGTTCGTTGTTCTTTAACAAATTCAGCTTCATTTTTTAGCCATTTCGTTAGTACCAGAAAGTGACACCGATATATTCGGTATAATTTTCAAAAAAATATTCTGCTTTGCAGAATTTGTACTAAGAGTTTGATCGTGGCTCAGGGTGAACGCTGGCGGTGTGCCTAAGACATGCAAGTCGAACGGGATTTGTGGTCTTCACTAAGGAGGTTCTCTTCTCTTTAGTGAAGATCGCCAGTTCAGTGGCAAACGGGTGAGTATAAGATAGGAACGTACTTCGAAGCGGGACATAGCCCACCGAAAGGTGGGGTAATTTCCCATATGCCTACGGGTGAAAGACGCAAGTCACTACGAAAACGGCCTATC
Organism: Candidatus Methanoperedens sp.; assembly: GCA_035562735.1. GTDB lineage: Bacteria > Patescibacteriota > Microgenomatia > UBA12405 > UBA12405 > UBA12158. Next base: position 25,198 of record DATMWB010000037.1, on the reverse strand, counting down.
TACTACCAGCTTGTTGGTAAGGTAACGGCTTACCAAGGCGATGACGGTTACCGGCTCTTAGCGGAGAGTCCGGCACAATGGGACTGAGACACGGCCCATACACCTACGGGTGGCAGCAGTTAGGAATTTTGCGCAATGGACGAAAGTCTGACGCAGCGACACCGCGTGGAGGATGAAGACCCTAGGGTTGTAAACTCCTTTTTAGCGGCCATGAAGGCCACTAGAATAAGTAGCTACTAACTACGTGCCAGCAGTCGCGGTAATACGTAGGCTACAAGCGTTACTCGGATTTATTGGGCGTAAAGGGTCTGTAGACGGTTTTCTAAGTCTTGTTTCAAAGACCTCGACTTAATCGAGGAAAGGGGCAAGATACTGGGAGACTAGAGTGGTATCGGGGTTACTGGAATTTTTAGTGTAGGGGTTAAATCCGTGGATACTAAAAAGAACACCAAGCGCGAAGGCGGGTAACTAGGTACATACTGACGTTCAGAGACGAAAGCTAGGGTAGCAAATCAGATTAGAGACCTGAGTAGTCCTAGCCGTAAACATTGTCCGTTAGTTCTTCTCAATTTTATTGGGGGGGATGTTAGCAAACGCGTTAAACGGATCGCCTGGGGAGTATAGCCGCAAGGCCGAAACTCAAACGAATTGGCGGGGAGGCGCACAACCAGTGGAGCATGTGGTTCAATTCGATACAAAGCGATGAACCTTACCTGGGTTTGAAATGCACCTGCAGGCTTCTGAAAGGAAGCGTCCTTCGAGGGTGGTGCACAGCTGTTGCATGGCTGTCGTCAGCTCGTGACGTGAGTTGTTCTCTTAAGTGAGGTAACGAGCGCAACCCCCGTTCTGTGTTATTGTGTCACAGAAGACTGCCTAGCATTATTTTGTTAGGAGGAAGGAGGGGACGACGTCAAGTCATCATGATGCTTATATCCAGGGCTACACACATCCTACAATGGGCTATAACAGAGGGTTGCAAGACCGCAAGGTGGAGCTAATCCCTAAACTAGCCCTCAGTTGGGATTGCAGGCTGAAACTCGCCTGCATGAACCCGGAATTGGTAGTAATCGCACATCAGCAGCGTGCGGTGAATACGTTCTCGCCTCTTGCACACACTGCCCGTCAAATCAGCAAAGTTGGGGGTACCCAAAACTCTACTTTATGTGGGGCTAAGGTAAATCCAGCGATGAGGGTTAAGTCGTAACAAGGTATCCGTACTGGAAGGTGCGGATGGATCACCTCCTTTGAGGTTTTTGGTCCGATGAATAATCGGATCTACTCAAAACCTTTCTGGTACTAACAATTTGGCTAAAAATGAAGACTGAATTTCAATTAATCCCCCATTTAGGGGGATTTTTTGTGATAAAATTTTTGATAAATATTTTTTAAAATTATTACGACTTAATTAGTATGGTGAAAAATAAAATTGATTTGAATAAATTACCGAAACATATTGCCATTATTATGGATGGAAATAGACGTTGGGCCAAAAAAAGAGGACTTAATCCGGTAAAAGGACATGAACATGCTACCCTGCACATAATTGAACCTTTGATTGATAAGTGTGGAAAATTGGGAATCCCATATATCACTTTTTGGGCATTTTCAACCGAAAATTGGAAGAGGGATCGGGAGGAAATCTCGGGAATATTCAATGTGTTTAGACTAGGTCTAAAAACTTTGGCACAAAGATTTATAAAAAAGGGGGCAAGGTTAAAGATATTGGGAGATATTGATCGTTTTCCAAGAGACATCGCGACTCAAACTAAAGAGATGATGAAAGAATCTCAAAAAAATGACAAAATTAATGTTTCTTTTGCACTACATTATGGTGGAAGAGATGAAATTCTTAGAGCGATAAGAAAGATAATTGCTGAAAAAATCCATCCTGATAAAATTGATGAAAGCTGTTTTTCTGACTATCTTGATACTTCTGGAATGCCAGATCCCGACATAATTATCCGAACAGGGGGAGAGCAAAGAACCTCGGGATATTTACCTTGGCAGTCGGTATATTCTGAATTGTTTTTTACAAAGACATATTTTCCTGATTTTTCACCAGCAAAACTCCAACAAATAATATACCGATATCAACAAAGAGAGAGAAGAATGGGGAAATAACAGAAAATGAAACGAGAAACTAGATACTAGAGTATTTTTATTCCTAAAACGACTTCGACGATTTGAGCAACAAAATAGGAAATAAAAATTATCAAAAAGCCAATAAGCCCAGCAGTAATTTTTCCATAACCATCTTTGCTTTTTGCAGGATCACCGGCGGCGGTCATTAAGGTAATACCACCCATGATCAACATGATAAAAAGGGCTAAACCAGCAAAACCATAAATGAAAGGCAATATGCCAGATACAAGACTATTGACGTTGTTAAATTTCGTGACAGGATTTTCGGGTAATACAGCGTTGGAGTTGAAATATGCCATAAATATTAGGAAATACCTGGAATTTTTAATATGTCGATAGTTATTAAACGGAGTAGGAAAATTGCAAAAATACAAATTAGAAGACCAATGATGGCTGAGGTAACGGTTTCTTTTGCACCTTGAACAACTTTTGGATCACCGTTGCTAGTGGTCATGAGGATAAATCCATATATCATTAGTAAAAAGGCAATTCCTCCACCAATTCCAAATAAATATGGCAAAAGCCAGGCAATAAATTTGTCCATTTCAACTGGAACACAACCAAGAGCTGTATCGACACTAACACCATCAGCACATAAATTGTTTAAAGCGAATACTGGGGAAGAGGTAGCAAAAAATGTTCCAACCGCCAAAGAAAAACTTGTAAATTTGGCACTTAATCTCATGGGCTAAGTATATCAGATGATAGAATGAAAGAGTGAAAGAAATCATCAAAAAAATCGGATTGTTGACGATGATAATGCTAGTTTTTTTGACATCTGAAGTAAAACAAATAAGAGCTGATGAAATTGAAGAACTGGGGAAACAAATTGCGGCTATTGAAGCATCAATGGCTCCATTAAAAACGGAATCAGTCGGGCTTGCGCAAAAGATTTCGACAGCTAAAAATCAAATAGCTAATGCGGAAAAACAGGTGATAACTTTAAATCAAAAGTTGGTCGATAAAGAGGCAGATTTGGAAGTTCAAAAAATCTTAATGTCTCAAAGAGTGAAAAAATTCTATATTAACTCAAAGAAATTTTCCCCTCTAGCGATGTTTTTTTCGTCACAAGGGACAGGTAACATACTCCAACAATACACTTGGTACCAGTCTGTCATTTCTCAAGATAAAAATGCAATTACTGGGTTTTCACAAGATATTGAAACTTTAAATAAAAATAAAAGTGATTTAGAAGCTCAAAAAGTAAAGCTCGCCTCTCTAAAAAAATCTATGGAGAATAGATTTGGTTTTTTGAGCGGTGAAATACAGAAAGCAGAGGCATATAAGGCAGAATTAAGTCAAAAACAGCAAAACTTGATTGCTGAGAAGACAGCGATGTTTAATACTTCGGTTGGTGACGTATCCTCCTCTGATGATCCAGCTTCTCGGGCTGATTATAATCCAGGTTTCTCTCCTGCTTTTGCGGCATTTTCTTTTGGGGCACCCCATCGAAAAGGAATGAGTCAATATGGTGCTTTTGGACGATCAAAGGCAGGACAAAATTACGAAACAATTTTAAAAGCATATTACGGCGATATTCGAATTGAAAAAATTGACCTAGGTGGATCCATAAAAACAAGTGTTGGAACTTTACCATTTGAAGAAAATTATCTTGTCGGTATTGCAGAAATGCCGGCCAAATGGGGCGATGAGGGTGGTTATGAAGCGCTTAAGGCACAGGCGATAGCCGCGAGAACTTATGCCTTAAGCTATACAAATAATTTGTCAGGAACTATATGTGTAGATGAAGGATGTCAGGTGTATAGCAAGAGTCGTTTTAATTCTCCTGGTAGATGGAAACAGGCCGTAGAGGATACTCGGGGGATGGTGATAAAAAGTAATCCGACAGGAAAGATTTTTTCAACTATGTATGCTTCAACTTCGGGGGGGGCGACTATTTCTTATTCATCATTGGGACATTCGACACCTCAAGTTTGGGATACAAGTTGTGGCAATCAAGGCTGTTGGCCAAACGATAGCTTTGAAAAAAAGGCGGGGTCCTCTTGGTATTATAAGGGTTGGTATAAGACAAGAAGTAACGCCTCTTATGGTCGTAGTCATCCTTGGTTAAATAATGAAGAATTTAGCGATATTGTCAATGCGGTTTTGTACTATTCCAGAGCAAATGATTATAGTCATTTGTCTCAAATTCAAAATTGTATTGGGAGTTGTGATTCTGATGCCTGGTCAAAAGAGGAACTGAGAAGACAAGTGAGTGATAAAGGTGGACCAGTAAGTAATATAAATTCAATTAGTGTTGATTATTCTACGGCGGGATATACACAAAATATTAGAATATCGACTGATAAGGGAGATTTTACATTTAGTGGTGATACCTTTAAAACAATATTTAACCTTCGTGCTCCTGGTGCTATTGTTTTAAAATCTGGATTATTTAATATTGAGAAGAAATAATTTTTGTTTTTTTGACATTTTGTGAAGCATTTTTATCAAAATCACTTCGATAAGCAACATGGGTATTTCAGTCCAGACTCGATATTGCATGCCTATTAAATTTAGTATTTTATTTGTGTCTTTGATGCCCTGAAAATGATAGAAGTCAGTTATAAAGTTGTGAATTCCAAACAGTTGCATTAGATCCCTAAAGGCGTGAACGATTAAATAAATCTTAAATATACCTAAAATTAACAAATATGTTTTTTTTAATCGCATTAGATATAAATTTATATTATTGTTTTGCTATTATCAACTCAGTTTGGAATTGAAATAAAACGATGACTTTAATCTATGCATTTTCTAATCAATGGGGTACCAATGTTTCAAGAAGAACTTATAGTGATTTACAAAGATATTTACCACAAAGATTGGGTATAACCTATCAGGTTATATTTGGTCATCCCAGAATTTTTGCCAATAAGTATATTCGGAATGATGTCTATGATTTAATTATCGGATTGGGTGATTTTTATGGAGATGGAGAGAAAATTAGAATTGAAACTGTAGCTAGAAATGTATATGGAAAAGAATCAATATATCCCTTGGCACCGATAAAGATTGAATTGAATTTACCTGAAATGGAAATGTATGATCCTAAAATATTTGAAATTTCTGAGAATATGGGCACTTATAACTGTAATTGGATTGCTTTTGAGACGCAGTTGATAATTAATAAAAGAAAACTTGCAACCGAGCATCTTTTTTTACACCTACCAAAAAGGGTAAACTCCAAGTTATTAGCAAAAAATATCGCTGATTTAATTGAGGTCAACCAAATGTTAAAATAGCTTATATGTCAAGATCACTAGATTTGGATACAGTTGCACCAGACGATCAAGTTGAGACAAAACCGATTGAAAATATCGAGATAAAAAAGAAAGAAAATACCCAAGAGTCGGTGTTAGGTAAGAATCTATTGATAGCAGATGAAACTGAAAAGGAATTGATTACTGAGGAAAAAAGAGGGAATAATGCCAGTGACACAAGTCAGAACGATGACAATTTAGACAAAAAAATATACAGCATTGTTGGGCATACAACCAGTCCCTTTTCTTCCCTACTCATAAAACCTCATGTATTTGATTTTGAAGAAAGGGATAGTGATGAAAAAATTATTTTGGTTGCTAGGCCACATTGGTTTACAAACGTTTCATGGATAATAACTGCCGTTGTATTAGCGCTGGCGCCGAGCTTGTTGAAATTTGTCCCGATTATTTCTGATATCCCAGCAAAGTTTCAAATGATGGGGATAATGTTTTGGTACTTAATCACTTTTGCATTTTCATTTGAGAAATTTTTATCGTGGTATTTTGATGTTTATATAATTACCGATGAGAGAGTAATTGACATCGAATTTAACAATCTGCTTAACAAAAAATTTTCAGAGGCAAAGTTGTCAATGATTCAAGACATTACTTCACGGGTCACGGGTGTTGCTCAGACGATGTTTAATTATGGTTCGGTGTATGTTCAAACTGCGGCTGAAGTTCCGGAAATATGTTTTGAAATGGTTCCAAATCCAGAAAAAATTATAAAAGTTTTACAAATCCTAAGAGAAGAAGAGGAGAGAGAAGCTCTTGAAGGGAGGGTCAAATAATGATGGGAAATCTAAATAATTATTTGGTTTTGGCTGAAAAAATATTTGGGGTATTGGGAGCAATTATATATTTAATTTTTGCCTTGGTAATCGTCAAGCAGGTTGGAACAATGTCAAAAAATATCAAGGATAAATTTAATGGATTGTTGATAATTTTTTCTTATATTCATTTAGCGGCGGCGGTTTTATTGGTATTTATTGCTTGGACGGTTTTGTAGTATCATTTTTTAATGAATTATAAGGTAACGGTATTTATCGGCAAAGAAGCCTTTGATGAAGGCTGGCAAAGTGATGATGTTGGAAAAGTGCTTAAACTACAAAATGAATTTGAAATGATTCAGATGGAGATTGTTGGCGAAAAAGTAGTTATTAACGCGAAAGGTAATGGAAAAGTAATCATTATTAGGAACAAGCAAAAAGCTCGTTTAGCTGATAAATCAGAAGGGATAATCAGAGATGGAGACACCATTTGGCTTTTGAATCAAAAGGCAGAAAATGAATTTAACAATGGTAAAAGAGAAGTCTTTTCTGGGGCAGCACTAAAAATTGATTTTAATAATCTTGAACCAGTAAAAAGACAAGAAATTTTTGTAAATGAAAAATCCTTTTTTCAAGAAAGAAATAACAAAAAAATAAATTTTATTCTCGGTTTTATGGTCTTAGGAATGCTAATTGTAGGTACAATTTTGGGATACCAAAAAAGAACGATAACAAAACAAAAAGAGATGTATGAAGCAATAAAAAGTCAGGTTGAGGACAAGATTAATGAAATTGAAAGTGTCAGATCAGTTAACATTGATACTGCTCTGGAGCTAGCTAAAAATACTGAAACATTAATTGATAATTCTGGAATGACAAAAAAGGAATATTTGGAAGGTTTGTCTCAATTAAAGTCTAAGATTATGGAAATCAAACAAGGTTTGGGGGGTGGAAATATAAATTATGAGGTTGCCTACGATTCTGCTTTAATTTCAGAGGGTAATGATTTGTTTCAAGGGATGGCGACAAAAGACAGTATCTTCTATCTTTGGAGTGCAACACTTGGACAAATAAACATGGTTGACCCAGAATTAAAATCTACCGACAAAGTAGTAAGTGATGAAAGAATAAAGACGTGGCTAGGAATATTTAATAATGGAGAAAAATGGTTTGGTTACGATCAGAAAAAAGTTTATGAAATAAAAAGAAATGACATTGTAGAAAGCGAAATTAACAATAAAGGCAATATTGGTGAGATGGTTGGCTGGAATGGATTAACATATTTTCTTGATAATGATTTGGCAGAAATAATGAAACTAGGGAATGAGGATTCAAAGAGCTGGTTAAAAGATGGGGCCAAGTTAGATGAACCAGCAAAAAGCTTAAGCATCGATAGTAAAATATGGGTGTTGGGAGCATCAGGAAGAATTTACCAATACAATCGCGGGGTAAAAGAAAATTTTTCAATGAGTTTTTTACCGACAGTAAATACTGTAAAAAGTTTAAAAACTACTGATAAAGTAGATTTTCTGGCTTTTGTCGTTGATGATAATATGGTATTTGTTTACGGTAAAGATGGTAAAATCATAAACAAATATAATTTTTCTGATAATAAAATTAATGATATTGGAATTGAAAATAAAAATAACGCAGTTTTAGTATTAACAAAAAATGGAAAAATTTATCGGATAAAAATCAAATGAGATATTTTAATAGAGATTCTAATGACTATAGCTTTAGCGACAAGATGGTGGCAGGTCTGGTTCTAAACGGTTCTGATGCCAAAGCTTTGAGAGTCAATGGCGTTCAGTTTAAGGGGGCAAAGGTGGAAGTAATTAATGGAATTCCAACAGTTTTAAATTTAGAAATAGTTCCATACAAATACAGTCAGAATCAAGAAAAAGATAAAAGTGGTGAAAGAAAATTACTTCTAAATTCTAAGGAAATTGCTAAGCTTCAATCTTATCGAAATCAAAAATATATGATGATTCCCATAGCTATTTTTTTGCACGGTATCTGGTGGAAGATGGAAATTGGAATTGGGAGAAAGATGAGAAAGTTTGAGAAGAGGGAAAAGATAAAGAAAGAAGAAATAAAAAGAGGAGTAAGAAACTAAAAAAATCCCTCGAAGGGGATTTTTTATTTGGAGGAGATGCTGAGGAGTGACCCCAGGTCCGAAAGTTTACTATAAAAAACGTCTACAAGCTTAAATTACTTTATCCTACACCTCTAACAGCTAAAGTAAATGAAAAGCGTTAGAGTGTCGATTGTTGGGGACATTACTCCCCTCTTAAGTTTTTAAAAAATCGAGATTCTAAAAACAGCATTCTAATTTAATTTACACTAGATAATTCCCTTTAGAATAGAAAACTAACTAATGGATGACACTTAGCAAAAAGCTAAGTTAGCGTCCTTAGGAGCAAAAAACGAATTCACGTTTTGTGCAACTTTGGTCAAGTCAACACCAAAAGATTTTTTGGCATAATTTATTTGACTCTGTTTTTCGACTCATGAATCAAAGTCGGCTTGCAGTTTTTCAAAGTACGACTCCGTCAAATCATTACATCTCCACGAAGTAGGTAATTATAACAAATATATCCTATAATTTCAATAATTTTATCTGGTATGGAGAACACGTTCTCGTCGATAGTTGTCCAACCAAGACCAAAGTAATAAGGCTAATATTAGACTTAAAACTGCACTAAACTGTTCAAAATAGAATTTAATAATAGAGCCAATGAAAATATTTAGTAGCAATCCAAACTGGTAAAACTTTATCCCCTTACTTGTCTTTTTTCTAAGCCAAAAATAGAGACCGATGGTATAAAGAGTGGCAATAAGTACTTCGATAATAAATTTCAAACTAATCATATAGACATCGGCTCGGGAAAAAAAGTCATAATGGCGATAATAGTCTTGAAGGAGGAGTAATTTATTGGAATTTAAGATGAGTCTGACGGTGTCATATAATTTGTCTAAAATGTACCAAAAGCTATATGCGATTAAACTATAATAAACAACTTTCTTTTTAAAAAGACGACTATAAGATATCTGAAGTGATGAGGCAATAAATTTGACTAGATTAAATTCCGCCTTATCTTTTAATGGAATGGTTGATTCTAACCAAGTTCTAATATCTGTAAGTATCTTTAACTCGTGAGACGAAGGGGTTAATTTTTCAATATTTCTTATTTTTTTCAATATTTCTTTTTTTTCTTTTTTTTCAATATCTGAATCAATAATTTCTTGACAGCTCTCGAGTAATTCATGCCATAAAGAAGACTTTGTTGGGGGTGTTTTTCTTTCAAGAAAGCGATACAGCAAAAAAAGAATGATAAAAGATATATATATAAAGATTATGGCTGGTCGAAACCAATAGTTGTTATCACTAGTGACGTATTTTCCTATTTCGTCAATAAACATCCCCCAACCTATACCTGAGAAAATTGAGGCATATTTAATCGATTTTTTCCCATAGTTGACAAGAAATATGATAATACCGATGAGCATAAAGAGACCACCCCAAAGTACATGGGCAAAATGCCAATCGCCTCTTCCAATAATAGGATTGTCAAAAACCACTAAAAATATTCTTGTTCCAAAAAGACTTAATATAGCCCAAATCAAAAACTCCAATAACTTACTTGAGGCGTCTAGACGCTTATAAGACAACATATATTATTCTACAATTAATATATGTCTTTGATAATTGATTGGTTGTTTCCAAAAAATTGTTTTGGTTGTCAGAAAGGTGATAATTACTTGTGTAACTTGTGTGAAAATACCTTAAAAAATGGCCATTTAAGTAATAGAAGTGGCTTTGAAGGACTGATATCAGTATATAAATATGATGGTTTAATAAAAGAAATCATTGAAAAAATTAAGTATGAATTTATTAGTGATCCGGTTAAAGAAATGGCGGAGCTAATGAATAAAAAATTAAAAGTAAATTATCCAAATATTACTAGATATTGGCAAAAAGAAAAGTTTGTTTTGGTGCCTATTCCGCTTTTTTCGCAACGGGAAAAATGGCGAGGATATAATCAGAGTGAATTATTAACAAAACACTTAGCGAGAATGTTAAATTTGACAGTGCGCATGATCTTATGTCGTAATACTGGAGGCAAAAACCAAGCTTCCATAAGAAATCGTCAAATAAGAAAAATTAATATAAAAAATGTCTTTAAAGTTGGTTTAAAAATGGAGATTCCGAAAAATATCGTTCTAGTCGATGATGTAATTACAAGTGGAGCAACTATGTGTGAGGCACGGAGGATCTTGTCTGAGTTTGGGGTTCAGAAGGTGTGGGGGTTAAGTCTGTGTGGAGTCCAGAAATAAGTCTTTCACTTTTTATTTCTTCAGCGTCCTTTGGAAGTTCTGGATTGTCACTCATATTTAATGGAGCATCGATTGGGGTAAGTGAACTTAAATAAAAATTTTCCACAAAAAGTCCATGTTGGGTCAGGGAATCACGAAGTTCTTGCTTAACTTCATCTTCAATAAGACTTCTGTCGGTGGACAGTGACTTTACAAGAGTGTGATTGGTTAAAACCTTTCGAATCCGACTTCTGGTTACGGGTCTGACGACTTTCGAAACAAAGTTTTCACCAATATTTTGCCATATCTCTGGTAATCTTTCAGTATCAAGCTTGATTAAAACTGTAGCTTCTACTGCGACAAATTTGTTATCAGCGGTCACAGCATGAATAAGCTCATCTCCCATAATTTCTTTGTTTTCTTTTAGAAAGACATCTTTGGCAATTGTGTATTCAATCAACTGGGCATTAAAAAGCTTGACTCGGTGAATGATGGGAATCTTAAAATGCATCCCTGGATACCAAACATTTTTGATAACTCCACGAAAAATGTCATAAATACATCCGACATGTCCAGGGGGAATAGTTACAATAAATCCACCGACTATTTCATCAACAAAGAGTGACACAAGAAGATTATCAATAGATGCCATAAGTTCTTAAATTATACCATCAAAACCTGAGGCAATTTCCTCAAGTAGTGATTTTGGATTCTGACTTAAAACAAAGGCACTTGACAAACCAACGCCTTTTGCGCCCATTTTTAGGCTAACTTCAACATCCTGTTTGTTTTTTACACCAGCACCAACTAATAACTTAGTTCCACCTAAGGCTTTTGCTGCTGACATGATTATATTTGGGTTTTCTGTGGCTACAGATTTATCCTTGCTAGCAATAAGTTCTGGAGGTTCATATAAAACCCACTCTGGTTTTAATTTGTTAGTCCAACTTTTGATTTGACCCACCGAGGAGACGCAACACATAACTTCAAAGCCCGATGGTTTTGTTTTTATTATCTTGGCAATTTTACCTTTTGGAATTTTGTGTTCTGAGTGATTTATTAAACTACCTTTGATACCCAAATCGTAAGCCTGTTTGGTTGAAATCCAACCTGTATGTTTGCCGTCGAGATATTCATCAACATTTTGTAACCATACCTCAGCTCCAGTTTCTTTGATTACGGTACAAGCATCAAGAGCTGAAGTACTGACAACAATTCTAATTTTATGGTTATCTGAGACCTCTTTGATAATTTTACTTAACTCTAGGGCGTTTTTACCGAAGGTTTCTTGATAAATTTTAAAGTTTATAAGAATCATTTTAGGTGATATTTTTGAATTACTTGATTTAGACCGTTTTTGAGAGCGGTCATAACATCAGTTGAATCACTGTTGTTTAGGGCTAAACCATTAATGGCATCATTAAAATATTTACTAAACTCTGAATTCATACCAGCATCATGAGTAAATGAAGACAAGTAACCACTTTGGGCATTGTTGGCAGAATCCAGAAATGGTTTAAGCTTGGAATTTGAGCTTAATTTGTCAGCTAAACTTTTTCTTGGATATATCTCACCAAAACTGCGAATTTGAGAAGCGGTACTGTACATTTTTTCTAAGGATTCTTTTGAAGATAAAAACTCTAAAAACTTCCAGGCCTCTTTTTGGTGTTTACTCTTGGAGTTTACAGCTTCAACCCAATAGGTAGCCCAATGAATATTGGTGAGATTGGCAGTTGGATCACTGGTAGAAGCTGAGATGTCTTGAAGTGTAGGTAACTGGGGTATGGAGGTAATTTCAAAGGAAAGGTTTGGGTTTATCTCTTCAATATTAAATACTCTCCAGGAGGGAGCAATATAAAATGCAAGTTTACCCTGGGCAAAAAGTTGGGTTGAGGGGGGTAAAGTTTCATCCCAAGTCCGATATTTATTTCTAAAATTTATATAGTAAGAGATAACATCCTTGATTTTTGTGTCGTTTTCTGGAGTATCTAATAGAATATTCGCACTATTTTGTCTTAAAAGTAAGCCAACAATATCACTCCAATGATCAACATTGTCGGTTAGACCCATGGCAACGCCAGCAATTTGGATATTTCCAGCTTCATCTCGAACTGTTAACTTGGCACCCGTTGTCTGTAAATCCCACCATGATTTTGGAAGCTCGACACCGGCTTTTTGTATCAAATCTTTGTTATAAAAAAGGACTAAGCCATCATACATCAACGGAATTGCATAATATGAATTACCTATTTTTAGGTCTTTTTTGTATACATCATAGTAGTCTTGTTCAAGAGAGAGGTTGGTAACAGTGGCTGCTGGGACTGGGGCAAGCATACCATCAAACATAGGAAACCACGAAGAGTGTATTCTAAAAATGTCAGGAACTTCCTCAATTTCTGGATCCTTTAAGAGACGACCTGCAAGTCGACTTCGATAGTCGGTTTTGTCACTTTTTTTATAATTAATTTTTATCCCAGGATTTTTTGTTTCAAAGTCAGAAATTATCCCATCAATTATGCTTGAGTCTTCCCATAAACCCCAATAGGTAATAGTAATCGGAGCGGTGTTTTTATTTTTTACAGATGGAATAATTACAAACATTGTTAGTAGAGCTAGGGCAATGAGAATAACTCCAATGAGGATAAATATGAGTAGGGGTGGTTTTTTTGACGCTTTTTTGATGGGGGTGCTTACTGTTACCTGTGAAGACTCTTCTTGATTTGAAGATGGTGTGGGGATTTCTACATCCGCAACTGTAACTCGACGAGGTGGTAATGGTGATTGAAAGTCATTTGATTCCACATACTATTATAACTGGCTAAACGAGAAAAAATGAAGTAAAATGGGGCCCATGAATCCAATACTAATGGCAATTACTGCTTCGTTGTTGTTAAGTTTTATTTCTGTGATTGGAATATTTTTTTTGAACACGAGGAAAAAAAATCTAAAAAGAGATGTACTAGCTTTAGTTGGGGTAGCAGTTGGAGCTTTACTTGGTGATGCATTTTTACATCTAATTCCTGAATCTACTGAAATTATTGGATTTTATAAATCAGGCCTGATGACAATATTTGGATTTTTGTTGTTTTTTATTTTAGAAAAAATATTGAAATGGAGGCATTGTCATAATGTAGACTGTCACGAAGGAGAACATTTGGCAGGTATGAGCTTGGCGGCAGATTCTATACACAATCTAATTGATGGATTAATAATTGGAGGTAGCTTCATGGTGAGTCCGTCAATAGGATTGACAACTTCTCTAGCGGTTATGCTTCATGAAATTCCCCAAGAGATAGGAGACTTGGCTATTCTAATGCATAGTGGACTGGGGTTGAGAAAGGCGGTTATAATGAATTTAATATCGGCATTTTTCAGCGTTGTTGGCGTGTTATGTGTGTGGGTTTTGGGAAATAGGATAAGTGTAAGTGGTGAACTCATGGGAATGGCTGCGGGAGGGTTTATTTACTTGGCTGCTTCTGACCTAATACCTGAATTACACCGTCATCAAAGTAAAATTGGAGAAAGTGTGTGGCAACTTATAACGGTCTCTTTTGGTGTGGGGATTATGATTTTTTTGGTATGATAAGTAATGAAGTTAAAGGTGTTTACTGATGGTGGAGCAAGAGGAAATCCTGGTATAGCTGGATATGGATTTTATATTGAAGATGAAAATAAAAAAAAGATATTTGAAGAAGGTAGATTTTTGGGTATAAAAACAAATAATGAGGCGGAGTACATGGGATTGATTGGAGCGTTGAATTGGATAGATGGAAATGCACCAGAGGCTGAAATTGAAATTAATTCTGATTCACAATTATTGGTTAGACAGATGAAAGGTGTTTATAAAGTTAAAGCACAACATCTAAAAAAATTATGGAGTGTAGCTCAAAATTTATGTGATGGAAAACAAATAGAATTTAATGAAATCAGAAGAGAATACAATTCAAAGGCCGATGCTTTGGCAAATTTGGCCATGGACAGAAAAAAATGAAAAACAAAGTTTTAATTGTAATAAGCCTTTCTTTTTTATTAATTGCTGGAATATTGGCCCCTTTAGCTTTTGGTTTTGGAAAAACAGGTAAAGAAACAACTGTTTTAGGTAGGGATTACTCACTTCTAAGTAAGACTGAAATAGAGACAAAACTACAAGGTGAGTTTCCAATGGAAGGTAGATTAAAACTAATTGAAGGCGATAGAATTTTTTCAGTTGAACTAGCGTCGATTTCAGCTACTATTGATTTTGAGAAGACGGCATCAAATCTTCTATTTCGACGATTGAAGCAGGGTTTCGGAAAATATATAAAAGATTTTTTTGAAAATAAGGATTTTGAATTAACAATAAAATACGATGATGAAAAAGTTAATCAAATAGTAGCTGAGATTTCATCTCAAATCGACAAACCATTTATACCTGCAGAAATTATTCTTAATGGTAAAATGAGTGTAAAGGATGGACAAATCGGGCGTATTGTTGATCAGATAAAACTAAAAGATTTGATTATAGAAAAAATCAAAAAATATGAGATTAATACTGGATCAACAATATTCGTCGAAAATGTTGGTAGGCTTCCAGTAGAAGAAGAAGAGGTGCGGGCCATGGAAAGAGCTAAGAAATTGATTGGAAAAAGTGTTACTTTCCAAGATACAGAAGTGGAAATTACTGTCGACGATAAAACACTGGTAAGCTGGGTTGATTTTGAAAGTGGCTGTCAAAAATTAAAAATTGATGATTATGTGACAAGCATTAGTCAGAGTCTAAAAAAAGATCCACAGGACGCCTCATTTAAGTTTGAAAACGGCAAGGTTTTAGAGTTTTTACCTGATAGGCCGGGATATTACCTTGACGAGGAAAAGATGAAAATTAATATTATTAGAGACTTCGCAATATGGGAAAATTCGAATGAAAAATCTAATTTAGTTGAACTTCCGCTAATAAAATCTGAAGCGAAGATAAAAAACAGTGAAGTAAACAACTTGGGGATAAAAGAGCTTTTAGGAAAAGGGACATCGAGTTTCCGACATAGTAGTATCATCAGAAATTTTAATGTTGAAAAGGGGGCATCGATTGTCAATAGAGTTTTGGTGGCCCCAAATGAAACTTTTTCCTTTATTAAAAGTCTTGGCGAGGTAAGTTTAGAAAGTGGGTACAAAAAAGCTTATGTAATTAGACAGGGAAAAACTGAGCTTGATGTTGGGGGTGGAATTTGTCAGGTCTCGACAACATTATTTAGAGCAATGTTAGATGCAGGACTTGATATTACTTCCAGACAAGCACACGCATATAGGGTTAGTTATTACGAGGAAGATACAAAGCCGGGCTTTGATGCGACAGTATTTATACCAAAACCTGATTTAACTTTTGTTAACGATACAGAACATTATGTTCTCATTCAGAGCTACTATGATGGAGTAAACAAAAAACTTACATATGAAATATATGGTACTTCTGATGGAAGGAAGGCAGAAATTGGCAACTATAAACAATGGGGTGCAGCACCTCCTCCACCTGATGTGTGGATTGATGACCCGACGCTTCCTGCTGGTAAAGTCGTCCAAGATGAACAAAGAATTCCTGGACTTAAAACAGCCTTTGACTGGACCGTAACCAGAAATGGTGAAGTTATAAATCAAAAAACTTTTACAAGTAGCTATGTCCCATGGGCGGCTGTATATCGACGGGGTACTGGAAATTAGAGATGAACTCTCCTTTTAATCATTTCAGCACAAAGAGAATTTAAAAATCCTATTTTATTTGGAATGGCATCTAATTCTTCAAGGGTAACCCAGCGATGTGAGTCATGGTCATTGGCTTCATACTTGATTTCACCACCCAGATATTTACAAAGATAAGTAAGTTGAAATTGATGTCTGAACTCTCCTGACATGAAGTCATAACCATGAATTAGTTTTAATATTTCAACTTTTATGGATGCTTCCTCAAATATTTCTCTTGTTAATGCTTCTTGAAGATGTTCCCCAATTTCGACAGTACCGCCAAATAAATCAAATTTGTCTGGTTCATGATCATTACTTAGAGATCGATGAGCAACTAAAAATTTTCCTTCATTGTTTATGATTAGTGCATGGGCAGCAACTTTTTGAAATTTTTCTGTCATTTCCCGATTGTAACATGTTCCTACTTAGCCTCATTTTCATAATTAATATATGAGAGAGTGAGATATAATTTGTAATGAAATATGCAATTGTTACAGGTGCTTCAACGGGAATTGGCCGTGAAGTAGGTATTGAATTAGCAAAAAATAATTTTGAAGTCGGATTGGTAGCAAGAAATCTTGATGGTTTAATCGAAACAAAAAAAATGATTGAGGATGTTGGTGGAGTGGCCAAAATTTACGAATGTGATTTATCTAATTTCGATGATATTGATGACTTTATTGAGGATATAAAAAGCCAAACAAATCATATTGACTTAATCGCAAATATTGCCGGAATTTGGCATGGTAAAGATGGAGTTTTTGCAGGAATTGATTTTGAAAAATTTGATGAAAAAGTTTTGAAGGATACGATGGAAGTGGGGATAGTCTCACCAATGTTGATGGTCAATAAACTGTTACCGCTAATGAATGGCGGCGATATTATAAATTTGTCAGGAACTTTTGAAAATGGTGGCAAGGGCTGGCTCCCCTACTATGTTTCCAAAAGAGCGATTGAAGATTTTACGATTGGGCTGGCAGATGAATTGAAAGAAAAAAACATCAAAGTAAATTGTGTATCACCATCAGATACAGCCACAGATAGTTATAGAAAATTTTTTCCACAATATATTGACGAGTCGGTGGATCCAAAAGAAATTGCCAAAAAATTTATGGAGATAATTTACTCAAAAGAAACAGGGAAAGTTTTTGTCATAAAAAAGGATCAAGAAATTTTAGAGGGATTTCATAAGTAATTATTTTCGAGTGGCAAGGAGATAAGTATTTTCCAAAAGTGAGGCAACAGTCATGGGACCGACACCTCCAAAAGTGGGAGTGATATAGGCTGATTTTTTAGAGACATTGGCAAAATCGACATCACCATTGGCAACGTCAATAACAACAACTCCCTCTTTAACCATGTCTGCTGTAATAATATTTTTTGTACCAGTAGCAGAAATTAAAATATCGGCGTTTTGGGTATAAGTGGAAAGAGGGCCTGATTCTCTATTTAATAAAAATATGTTTGAAGTAAATTGAGAAAAATATTTTTTTAAAGGTTTGCCTATTAAATCCGAATCATTAACAATAACAATATTTTTTTGATCAAGAGATATTTGATAGTTTTCTAAAAGATTAACAATACCTTTAACGACGGCAGGGAAAATACCTGAATCAAGATTGAGACCATCAGCATCTTTTTGAGGCAAAATTTGTTTTAATAAAGCGGAAGGGTCAGATAAACCTGGAATTGGTAATTGAATGAAAAAACCGGTGGTGTTTGGATTTTGATTTAGGGAACAAAACAAGACCTGGAGTTCATCGATGGAAGTATCGGCAGGAAGACGATAAAGTTGGCCACCAATTCCAACCTCTAAGGCTTTTTTTTGTTTAAGCTCAACATATTTTATCGAGGAGGGATCCTCACCCACTAAAATAATGTCCAAATTAATCTCTGATTGATGAGTGTTTATTTTTAATTTAAGGTCGGATAAAATTTTTTCCGACAGGGTTTTGCCGTCTAAGAGAATCATGATTTTATGGTAACATAGTTAATATCTCAGAACCTTTATCTGTTACTAAAATGGTGTGTTCAAATTGAGCAGAGAGAGAATTGTCTTTGGTCCTAATTGTCCAACCATCATTAGAGTCCATATAAACATGCCAATTTTTTGAAGCATTGATCATTGGTTCAATGGTAAAAATCATGCCAGGTTTTAAGAGAATGTGATTTTGAGGGGTGTAGTAGTGGAAAACAAAGGGATCTTCATGAAATTTTATGCCAACACCGTGCCCACCCAAATCACGGACTGGAGAATAATAAAAACGGGAAACATGATCTTCGATCACTTTTCCGACACATTCGTTAAGATATTTATTTGGTTTTACTGCCCTAATGGCTAGATCTAAAGATTCTTTGGTGCGGTCAATGAGAAGTTGGGTTTCTTTTGATATCTCCCCAACTGGATAAGTAGCTGAAGTGTCACCAAAATAGCCATTTAAAATAGTGGTGATGTCAATATTAATAATATCCCCTTCTTTTAAGATCTCACTTTTTGAAGGAATACCATGACAGACAACATTGTTTATGGAAGTACAGATGCTTTTGGGAAATCCACCATAATTAAGGGGTGCAGGTATGGCTTTATGGGAAATTATATAATCGTGAGCTTTGTCATTTAATGACTCTGTCGAGACTCCTGGTTTTATAAAAGAAGCCGTATATTTTAGGGTGGCAGCTGCGAGCTGACAAGAAGCCCTAATGCCCTCAATTTCTTTTGGTGTTTTAATTAAAATCACAGCCAATTATACCCCTTTTTTGATTATTATTTGACAGGGGAGATATAATATAGGTAATGAAAAATACAATAGTTTCTGCAGTTGTGTTTGTTGTTTTAACTTTTATATTTTCCAAAGATACTAATGCTTGGTTTCCGGTAAAAATTGAGAAAGACATTAAGTTGGTGGTAACAATTATCCCAACTGCCACCCCAACCCCAATTGTTTTTAAACAAATTGATCCGAATATTGATTTACATCTGTTACCTACTTTAAAGCTAACACCCACTTCTACACTGGAACCAACTTCTAATCCTGAGTTGACGGTGACACAAAAACCAACAATGGAAGACAGTAAGGTAACCCTTTCTCCAATTCAAGAAGAAAATCTAGTGACACCTGAACCAAGCATTGCTATTTCTGAAGGTGAACAAAATGTTGAAAAGGAAGAAATAGATTTAAAAATGTGGTTAATGGGTATTACCATTGGACTACTTTTGTTGATAGTCGTTATTCAACTCTGGCCAAAGAAGAAACAACAAGAATAAAACTATATTTAGGAAAGGTAAGTTAGACGACCCTCAACTTTGGAGATTAGATTTTGATGACCTCGAAGATATTCAATCATGATGTCTTGGGCTGAAGTGGAAATTACCTTTTGGGGAGCATTTTTTAAAAACTCGGATTCGGAAATATTGAGATAAGCCTTTGAATTATGGAAGTGATACCCTTGAAGACATATTGTGTATATGTTTTGTTCTATAACTGGTTTTTTATCGATAGTTATCGTTTTTATTTTATTGTTTTTATCGTCATAAATTACCTGAACTTTTGATGAAACCTGATAGCATTCTCCTTCACTATTCCGATTCTCTGCTCTCATAAAATGAGAAAAAATATTTATTAATTGAGTGCCGGTGACAGAAAAACGCGTTAAAGAATCGTTATAAGGGAAGCAGGACATAAGGTCATTTAGAGTAACCACCGGACCCATTTCTTTTACACGAATAGATCCGCTCCCAACAAGAGCAACGTCACATTGAGCAGCATCGGCAAAGGCATCAGCAAAAAGATTGCCAAGTGAGGTTTCAATTTCTCGAAGGGGGTGAGTTAATTTTTCAGAAAATTTGGTCAGAATAGCACTGTACTTTGCATCGACTTCGTTTTTGAAACCTTCAATAAATTTTAGTAGGGTTTCATCTGGTTTAACAATATCGCTAGTGATAGGAATTAGCTGCCACTTACATTCGACAATACTGTTTGTGTCATCGTCAACAGTAATATCAAAGCGGCCAACTTGGTTGGTAGAAGTACCGGCTTGAACAATAGGAATATTATTTACGACAACTGGTTTTTCCAAAAAAGTATGAGAGTGTCCACCGATAATTAAGTCAACTCCCCACTCGGGTTTTAAAAGTTTTGCTAATTCTTGATCTGAGTCGATACCTATATGAGTGAGCAATATTGTTAAATCAATATCGTCATTTTTGTAGGCATTACAAATTTTACCTACTTCACCACTAGCTTCCTCAAGATTTACAAAAGATCCAATTAGTTTGTCCTGAGAAATTGAGTCAATAACTTTATCAGTAATAATACCGGTAAATAGAATTTCAAAACCAGCTTTTTTAATAACTTTGTAAGGATTCATTAAACGCCTATGATAATTTTTGACATATAGATTGGCATTTACTATTGGAAAATTGGCCATTTTTTCCAAAAATAAAAGATGGGGTAGGCCATAATCAAATTCATGGTTTCCTAGGGCAACTACATCAGGAGCCAGATAATTCATGATTTCAATAGTAGAAATCCCCTTGTATTCTGTATCAATTAAAGAACCTTGAACCATGTCACCACTGATTACAAAAAGAACATTTTCTTCCTCGGAGCGGACTTTATTTATATATGCGGAAAGTAGAGCTAAACCGCCAATCATCTCCCCTGGCTTACTAGCATTAATTTCTGCCAAAAAATCCCCGTGCATGTCATTGCTATGGAGGATGGTGAATTTTTTTGTAGCCATTTATACATTTTCTAATTTATAATCGGCAGTAAATTTGGTGTAACTTTGGCCGTATTTTATCTGAGAACTTGGGTCACGATGATGAGCTTTTTCGAATACATCAGCGCCAACTAAATCGAGAGCAGCTTGGTCAATAGCCAAGGGGTTGTCAGAAAAGAGAATTCCCTTGTCGGGGGCAAGTAAATCCCATGTTTGATCCCAACAATCGCATTCACGGGCAATTTTGTTAACAAAGGTTAGATAATATGCTTTTTTGGGTAAGTTGTTAATACAAGCAGCTGCACCTTGGGCGAGAAGGTCATCAAAAATGGCAGTGGTCGGAACAAGAGATTTGGTGGGACAATTTAATTCACAAAGAGAACAGCCAAGACAAGCCTCTAAATTAACGACAGGATGGTTGTCAACCATTGTGATAGCCTGACTCGGACAAAGACGAGCACAGGTGCCACAGCCGGTGCAGGAATCAGGATGGAAAATTGGTTTTGAACCGTCATGAATAGTTTGTTTTGATTCAATCATTAATCCACCCATGCCAAAGTTTTTAATGGCACCGCCAAAACCACAGCAGGCATGGCCTTTGAAGTGAGAAATTACTAAAAGATTTTGGGCTTCAACTAATTCTTTGCACACTTTGGCGGTAAAATCTTTTGTTTTTATTTCAATAAAGTTGTCAGAAATTATACAGGGGGCAAGCTTGTCAAAACCCTTTTCGTGAACCACTTGTTGATAACCAGCTACTGTATGACGAAGAGAATCATAGGCGACTGGGGTATCAATAAGAGTGGGACGTAGACCAAGTTTTTTAAGAGACGAGATAATTGGAGAGATATCTTCTGGGGTAAAAGCATTGTGATTATGTGGCTCACCAAAATGAATTTTTACTAATATGTCTTGATTTTTGGTATAGTATTTACTAAAAATATCAAAAGAGCTGACTTCCAATTTGGATTTATCTTGGAGAATATTTACGGTAGTCATCTACTTTATTTCTCCACCTTAACAACTTTTTCGGGGACGGTGGCATCGAGGTTCACTTTGCTGTCACCAAGAGTCAGAGAGCGAACTTGGAGATTGGGGATAGAGTTGAGACGATCGGTAACAAAATTATTTAAGGCATTTGTATTTTCAGAAATATAGTTTCCGGGTACTGGAATATGGCCAACTTCTAGAGACTGGATGTTGAACTTTGTGCTGTTGTTGGTGACGGTGACAGTGCCCTTGGTGTAAAAAGGAGGATTTCCTGATATGTGGAACTTGTCGATGGCTTTTTGAACTTCTTCAGTTGAGGTGGTCATGGAAATAAAGGGTAATATATTGGCTAAGTTTAAAACTCCAGATACTTCACCAGTACCATCAGGGTTAATTTTTATCTGAAGATTGGATATAGGAGCATATTTCCATTTATCAGCTCGAGAATAAGCCGTAGCTTCGGATGATGAAAGATTAATATTGATGTCTTTTTTTCCTGAAAATTGAATTGAATCATTTGGGTTTTCCGATGATGGACTGGAAATTGAACCTACTTCTACGGCCATTTTTTGATGTGATTGGGTATAGTCTTCTGGGGTATATTTGACACCTAAGTCTTTTGGAGGGGCAGAAAGGAAAAATTTATATACAAAAAATAATGAGGCAATGGAAATAAAAATCAGAATCAAAAAAAGTTTTATAATAATTTTCATGTTGAGTATATTTTATCACTTGACAATATGGGTTAACTCTTACTAAAATGGTAGTAGTTATGAAAACACTAAACATTATTCCTCTACCATATACTTACGAAGAATTAGAACCAGTAATATCCAGAAAAATTATGGAATTACATCATGACAAGCATTATGTTGCTTATGTTAATGGAGCTAACACAGCTTTGGAAAAGACTGAAAAAAATCGAGAAGTGATGAGAGATTTTTCTTTTAATTATAATGGCGCTAAAATACATGAAATTTTCTTTGCAAACCTAAAAAAAGCGAATGATAGCAATCTACCTTCTGGAAAAATTTTGGTGGAAATTGAAAAAAGTTTTGGTAGTTTTGAAAATTTTAAAAAGGAATTTACTGTGGCTGCTACTGGCGTTGAGGGTTCGGGCTGGGCGGTGTTATGGAAAGATAAAGAAAATAACCTATATATCGGTCAATTAGAAAAACATAATCTATTGGGACTTAATGGAATGATACCGATACTAGTTTTAGATGTATGGGAACATGCTTATTATCTTGACTATCTGAATGATAGAAAAACATATGTTGAAAATTTTTGGAAGATAATAAATTGGGATGAGGTAAATAAACGCTATAATAGGTGATAAAATTGGATGTGGATAACGCAACTAGTAGTCCCCTACATCAATTAAGAAAAAATAATGATCCAAGTAAAACTGCCTGGAAAGGCAATATTGGTGTGTGGTACAAAAAAACTGTCGGAGTTGAGGGTAGTTTCTATCATCAAAATGTAATATTACCCAATACTTTGAGACTACTAAAATTAATGCCAGGTGAAAAAATATTGGACTTTGGATGTGGGCAAGGAATACTGGGAAGAAAAATTGAAAATGAATATCTAGGTGTTGATTTGTCAGTTGATTTAATAAAAGAAGCAAAAAATCTTGATAGAAATAAAAAACACAACTATGTGATTGGTGATGTCTGCAAAGAACTAAAAATATATGGTGCTTATGACAAAGGGGTTATGATTTTGGCTTTGCAGAATGTTAAAAAACCTTTTGGTGCTATAAAAAATTTATCAAAGCTTCTAAAAGACGGAGGAAAATTAGTTTTAGTTTTAAATCATCCAGCCTTTAGAATACCTAAACACAGTGATTGGATAATGAATGACGATGTTCAACTTAGAAGTGTTGACTCTTATATGTCACCCTTAGAAATACCTATAGAATCCAGCCCTTTTCATAAAAGAAATAATCAAATATCATATAGCTACCACTATCCCATATCTGCTTTTTCTGAAATGTTGTTTGATAACGGTTTTCTGATTGAAACAATTGAAGAATGGATTTCCCCAAAGAAATCTGTTGGTGGAAAAGCTAAAATAGAAGATAGAGCGAGAGCGGAAATCCCTCTGTTTTTAGCAATTAAGGCAACAAAAAATGGATAAAAATAATATTTATATTTGGTCAGGAATAGTTGTAGTTTTGATTTCTTTAACTGCATTTATAGTTGTGAATAGCCAATCAGAATTGAAGAAATTAGTTTTATGTCAATCACAGAGAATTAGACCACTGACAGACAAGTTCTTTACTTGGGAAGGGATACTGGAGATAAATACACAAGGTGAATATCAACCAAAATGCCTTTAGGGCATTAGCCAAGGTTGGGTGTTGTACTTGATTTCAATGGGATATAGTTTTAAATTTTCCATTTTAGTTTTTGAAAGAGTTAGCTCCCCTATTTGTGAATGGGAAGTTTCGTATGACCAAGATTGATCAAAAATGAAGTTGCCAAAGGAATAAAAAATTGGTTTTTCTTTATAAATTTCGTAGGATTGCCAAACATGAGGATGATGACCGTGGATAATGTCGGCACCAGCGTCAATTAACTGTCTTGCTAAGTCAACTCGCCAATTCTCGGCGGCTGATAAATATTCATTTCCCCAATGGATGGAAACAATAAGCCAATCAACGGTTGAATTGTATTTTTTGACATCGTTAATAATTTTAGATTGCTTTGCTTCGCTCGCAATGACGGGATCGGTAATAAAGTCATAACCAAGAAAACCAAAACTAATTCCATTAACAACTTTGCTTGTATATTCGGGAAAATAATTTATATCGTTTTCTGATAAAAATTTATGAGTTTGAGATAAGCCATCGGTACCATAATTTAATATATGATTGTTGGCCAAGTTTAGAACCAGTTTATTTGCTTTTAAATAGGGTAAAAAACGGCTATCACCACAAAAGGTAAAGGTTCCAGTTTTGCCTTCTGGACAATCTTTGATAATTGGACTCTCTAAATTGGCAAGGTTAAAATCATGATTCATAAGCCAGGAGGATATTTTTTGAAAACTCCAAGAAAAATCGTTTTTTTGTCTTGCCGTTGAAGTAATAAAACGACCCAAACCTAAATCACCCACTAAACCGAGAGATACGGTGGGTACAGAAGTAGGAGTTGGGGTAACGGTCGGTGAGATAAGACCTCCTTCACTAAAGTTTTGGTGGCCAAGGGGAGATAAAAAGGTTTTTGGATAAAAAATAAAATATAATATGAGAAGAACTATGATTATCAGGGGGAA
>DATMWB010000036.1:0-19097 GCA_035562735.1 Candidatus Methanoperedens sp. | reverse complement strand
ATTTCCCCAATGGATGGAAACAATAAGCCAATCAACGGTTGAATTGTATTTTTTGACATCGTTAATAATTTTAGATTGCTTTGCTTCGCTCG
Source organism: Candidatus Methanoperedens sp. (assembly GCA_035562735.1). GTDB lineage: Bacteria > Patescibacteriota > Microgenomatia > UBA12405 > UBA12405 > UBA12158. The sequence goes on along the minus strand of DATMWB010000036.1, from coordinate 19,005 downwards.
CAATGGCGGGATCGGTAATAAAGTCATAACCCAGAAAACCAAAACTAATCCCATTGACTGTTTTGGTGGCAAATTCTGGGAAATAAACAATATCATTCTCCGATAAATAGTTATGAGTTTGTGATAAACCATCCAAACCGTAATTTAAAATATGATTGTTGGCCAAGTTTAGAACCAGTTTATTTGCTTTTAAATAGGGTAAAAAACGACTGTCACCACAAAAGGTAAAGGTTCCAGTTTTGCCTTCTGGACAATCTTTGATAATTGGACTCTCTAAATTGGCAAGGTTAAAATCGTGGCTCATCAGCCAGGGTGATATACCCTGAAAACTCCAAGAAAAATCGTTTTTTTGTCTTGCTGTGGAAGTTATAAAGCGTCCAAGACCTAAGTCACCAACTAAACCAAGTGATACCGTGGGGATTGAGGTGGGGCTTGGAGCTATGGTTGCTGAGGCAAAGTTGTTTTTACCAAGGTTTTGACGACTAAGGGGATATAAAAACGTTTTTGGATAAAAAATAAAATATAATATGAGAAGAACTATGATTATCAGAGGAAAAAATATTAGCTTAATGGTGGGAATAGTTTTTTGCAGCTTGTTTTTGAGTGGTTGTGGTGTGGATAGGTCGGGAGTTGAAATTGTATCTGAACCCATAGCTAAAGTATACCTCAATGGTAAAGAAAGCGGGATGACTCCATATAAAAACAACACCCTAAAATCGGGAGAGATTGATATAAAACTTGACGATAGAAATGGTAATTTTTGGGAGAAAAAGATTAAGCTTGAAAGTAATGTAACTTCTGTTGTTAATTATAGCTTTGACGCCAATAAAGATAGTGGCTATGTACTTTCTATGGAAAAAACCGGAAATAGTGGAAGTGTTTTGATAAATTCTAATCCAGGAGGAGCAATGATATATATTGATGGAGAATTGAAAACAAGCACGCCGGCAAAAATTGAAAATGTTTCTGAGGGTGACAGAAAGTTGTCAATTAGTTATCCAGGGTACAAAAATATTAATCTAATTGTAAAAGTCGTGAAAGGATACCAACTGGTTGTTGATTCAAAACTGGAAAAAGAAGAAAGAGCAGAAACAGTTTATTCTTCAAATCCAATTCCAACCAGGACAGCCGGACAAAAAATCAAAATCAAAGAAACTGAAACTGGATGGCTAAGAGTTCGAAACTCAGCTAATAACGCAGGAGCCGAAGTTGGAAGGGTAAAACCAGGAGAAGTGTATGAAATGGTAAATGAAACTGTTGATTGGTATCAAATAATCTATCAGAACAGCAACGCTTGGATATCAACTAAATACGCCGAAAAAATTTCAGAGTAATGCCAAAAAAGATAATCGCAATACCGATAAATACATAGAATTTTTGCTGGCTATTTAAAAATAGAGATAACAAACCAAGAACAAGACTTAGGGACCAATAGAAAACAGAAATGCGACGACGACCCCAACCAAGTTTTAGAAGTTGGTGATGAAGATGATTACTGTCAGAGACAAAGGGTGACTTTCGATGATAAATTCTGTAAATTAGCACGTAGATTGCATCAAGCATGGGTATTCCAAGAAGAAAGATAAGTGTGGCGACTTTGGCGCCAGATAAAATTGAGAGGACAGCCAAAAGAAGTCCTGCCAAGCTTTTTCCACTATATCCAGGCATAATTTTCTGAGGATAAAAATTCCAAGGTAAAAAACCTAGGTATGCACCGGCAACGGAAAAGGCTAGGATGATTACTGGCCACTGAGTAACATCTCCTGAATATCTTAAGGCTAAAATACCAATAAAGATGGCGGATATTGATACAAATCCAGGTAGCTGACCCTCAACACCTGAAGCCCAACCGATAAAATTCATACACCAAACAATCCAAATAACAGCTAATATGTCGGCTAATATCCAGATAGAATGATTACCAAAAAAAGAAAAATGAAGTTGGGGTGTAGACAAATCAAAGACACCACCAAAAGGATTGGAAACATAAGCAATACCAATTCCTGAGGCAACTACAATTAGGGCGGTTAAAATGTTTGTAAGAAGTCTAAATTTTGGACTAATGTCCCTTACATCATCTAATAATCCAATTATTAGGGCAAAAAATGCAGCTAATAGAATTCCAAAAAGATGTTTGTCGAGAGGTAAGAAAACAATCGAGGTGACAAAGACACTAAGAAATATTGGTAATCCACCACCTCTGGGAACGCTAGTTTTTGCTGTTGCATTACCGGTTTTTTTGTCTTTAACTTGGGGATCTTCAACCCAGCGTCGAGAACGAAAGAATTTTATAACAAAGGGAGTAAAAAAATAGGAAATTAAAATTGAAAAGGGTAAAACCAAGAGTAATTGCAAAAACATTATATGACAAGACTAATAACTTTTAGGACAGAGAAAGTTGAAAAAAGAGCAATAATAAAAGCAAAAACCACCAAAAGTTGGGAAAGAATTAATTTTTTTTGATGAAAAAAAAGGGCTAAAAAATAGTTAGCAAGAAGAGTTACAAGCGTAAATAAGGGTAAAATAAAAATTGATGAAGTAGGAGCAAGCCAAGATGAGCCCCAAGGTCGCGAGAAGTATAAAGGAATTTCTGGAGGTAATTGGTTATAAAACCAGATTATTAGGGCAACTTGTCCCAAAAACAATACGATTGTAAAGCGAAGTAAGCGGGAATTTAAATTTGTTTGCCAAAATTTTCCCAAATTTCCAAAGAATGATGAAAGGACATTCATGATGTTTATTGCCGAAGCTCGAAGATATAAGCCGAACCAATTTGGTCAGTCAGCGAATAGTAGTCAGTAATAAATTTGTCCAACTTGGGAAAAGGGCGATATTCCATTGGATAATAGACAATGACTTTTGGGGTAAGTACTTCAAGTTGGGAAAGGGTGAGATCATAGGCATTAAAATCAGAAACATGGTAAGACACAATATATTTTGTCGAAGCCAGTCTATCACTAAGAGGGTAGATGAAAGATTGGTCACCCCAAACAAAAATTCGGTCATTGTCATCGGTAATTGACTTAATCTTGTCGGCTATTTTGTAATTGTCAGACATATCTTTGCCAAAATATTGGCGATATTCATCAGCTTTTTTGATACCAATGATATGGGAATAGAAATTTTGATAGTAGGAGAAAACAGGATAAAAATAAAATTTATATTGGTAGATCGAATATATAAATAATAAAATTACTCCAATTATCCAATATTTCGCTTTGTTAAAGAAAAATAACAATATACAAAGAGGGGGAAGTACTTGGATTAAGTAGTGAGGGTAAGGTCTCCCTGAAAGAAGAGAGCCAAATAGGGCTGCAAAAAACCAAGCACTGATAAAAAAGAGAGATTTGGAAATTTTTTTCTTATGATATAAGAAAAAAGAAAGTAACCAAGTCGCCAGAAGAAAAACGCCTCGGATAACCAAACCGCCTGAAGTAACCGGTGACTGCATGCTTCCAGTTGACCAAGAAGATAAATATCCAAAATTTTGAAAAAGAGCAGCGAAAAGGAATGGTTCTATGGCACCTTTAAAGGCAAAATAAATAAGATATAAAATAGTAGGAGTAATAAAGGAAAATACAAAGGTAATAATTTTTCTTAACTTTTGAGGGGAGAAAAGAAGAATCCAAAGACATAAAAAGACAAACTCTATGGCAACAGGTACCTTGATGGTAAAAGCTATGCCAAGCAAGAGTCCAGAGATTATCAAAGGTATCTTTTTTTGAGAGCTAAAAAAGACAAAGAAGGCTAAAACTGTGGGCAAAAGCATAAAAACCTCAGCGTTGGCAATATTTCCTTCAATTAAGGGAATTGAACTTAGAACAAGAAAAATGAGGGTAGAAAACTTGGATTGACGAGGAGAGAGAAATTTTTTGGAAAGTCGATTAAAGAAATAAACAGTGGGAATCATTGCCAAAAGAAGTAAAAGTCGAAAACCAAAAACACTTTGTGAAAAAGCTGCCAGATAGTAAAGAGTCGGTGGCTTGTTGTCATGAATTTGTTCAAACAAAGTTAATCCTTGACGTATTCCCTGACCAAGAGCTAAATATATACCTTCGTCACCGTACCAATAAGGTTCAAATAAAGAAGGTATCCTGAGTAACAAGAACAATATGGCATACAACATATTATGTTTATTTTACACTAGAACCTTTGTCTGTGGTTTTATATTCCAGTCTTTTGCCAAACAAAAGACGGGTGTGTGAGTGAAGTCCTGGTAAAACTGACATTGCCAGCGTAGCCAATGGCATTAGAGGCCATTGAATAATGTTTTTTACAAAATTCCAGAAACCATTCTTTTGATATGGTGGTCGCAACTTCCAATCAAGGACAATTAAGACCAACATGGGGAGTAGACAGATTGTTAGAATAATGTTGGATATTCTGGGTAAATTATATCCAAATGTAGTGTTAAAGAAGTGGGGGTTTAGGGCAACTGGAAGAGAGGTTCCTAAGGTTAGAATAAACCAATTGCTTGACCAAATAAAATGAGTTTGGATGAGTTTGTAGACCCTAAGAGCACGGGTTAACCATGGTATTTCTGGGTGAAGTCGTGATTGTTCTATGGCATAGGGAATGTCGATGGCACCCCAAGCATGACGAACACACTGGTTGTAGCGATTTTTTAAAGCGGCAAAATAATTTTTACCATCTGGGGCATCAACAACTGTGGGTAAAAAAATTGGAAAAACAGAGGTCTTGCCTCCAGTACTAAAAAAGGTTTGTAAAAATATATGCCAATCTTCTGGGATCATATCAGGATCCCAATACCCAGCAGAATCAATCAATTTAAAAGAAGAAGAATAGCAAGAATAATTGAAAAACAACCCATCAGGCTCCTGAATATTTGAAATATGAATAGCATTTCCCATAATTCCAATGATTCTAATTGGAGCTGGGACACTATTTATATTGTGATGCCAAAAAATTGGTGATTGCCAAAATTTATAATATCTATCGACTGAAGAGGCAAAATAATAAGTTAAAGCAGAAAAATATTTTGGATGAAAAATTGTATCCACATCACAGGAAGTTAGAGTCAAATTTTCTATTTTATATTTTTTCTTGTCGATATAAAATTTTTTGAAGTGTCGAGCTGCCCATGCTTCATTGGTGTGTTTTCCAGCTATCTCTCCGGGAAGATTGCTGGGGTGTTCAGTAAATATAAGGGATCCAAAGGTGTTCTGATATTTTTTTTGAAAATAATTTATGGTCTTTTGGTTGTTAAGCTCTCCCGCCCTGGCTTCTTGAGCCAAGATTACATGAATCTTTTTTTTATCGATATCAATTTGAGTTGCAAGGCTGGTAAAAGCCATTTCAATTACTTCTGTTGGTTCTTTATATGATGAAATAATGATGACATGATTTATGTCACGATAACGAAGCCATGAAGCACGGAAATCATCGTTAAATTTTTCTAGCCAATTTATATTTTTGGCTGCTTGAATTTTAAAGTATCCAAGAATAGCTAAAATTGCCGATTTAAATGATTGATACAGCCAATACACTAAGAAGGTCAAAACAAAGTAAGCGACCCATTTTGGGACAATAAAAGAACCCCATATTGGAAAAACAATTACAAACCAAGCAAATATGCCAGGAATCATCTCATAAAAACGGTATCTTTTGGTGTTTTTGTTCATTTGGAACTTAGGTATTATATCAAGAAGAAGGTAAAATATGACAATGGATGAACTATCAAGGGCTGTTGCTAGAACTAAAAAATATGCTGATAAATATGGTCAGAAACTAGACGATAAACAACTATTTTTAAGACTAATATCAAAAAAGGTATTTCACTTTTTTGAGATAAAAAATAAAGGTGAGACAAGCAATAAAAAAAATTATTGGAAATATAAGGTTAAATTAGCAGAGTCGTTGGTAAAAACACACTTGTCAAAAATGAAAGGGATTAAATTGGTGGGAATAACTGGGTCGGCTGCATCAGAAGCAGCAAAACAAAATGAAGATATTGACATATTAATTGTTACTAGGGGAAATGAGTTGTGGTGGTGGCGATTTTATTTAAGATTCTATGTGTGGTGGCAAAAAATTCCCCATCGTCGATTTAACAAAACCCAAAAAAAAGATGAATTTTGTTTTAATTTGTGGCTTGATGATTTGAACTTAACAATACCTCTTGAAAAAAGAAATTTAAAAAATGCTTCAGATATGATTATGATGAAAGTTATTTTTGATAAAGAGAGTTGTTATCAAGAGATGTTGTATAAAAACAGGTGGGTAGAAAAATATCTTGCCACTGGATATAGGGAAAGAATGAAGATAGATAGAATAGTAGACAAGAAGATAAATAGTAAAGTTAATAATGAAAATTATTTTATAAAAAAAGCCATAAACAGAATTTTGTTTTGGGGGCAATATCTTTATATGTGGAGTAAAGTTAGAAAAAAAATAAGACACATAAATGAGGGACAAGCATTTTTTCACAAGAATGATTGAGGTACAATAGTGGATACAAATATGAAAAGGGTTCTTTTTGTTTTTTTTGTTATTGTTGGAAGCTTAGGAATATTGATGGTTTCACTCTCGAGAGCAACTCTTGAGGCTATGATAAGGGATGAAACTGAAGACAAATTGAGGGTAATACCCGTTATTTTTGACGATAAAATGATATACAAGTTACCGCAGACAAATATGTTGCCAGATAATTTTATGTATGGGATAAAGGAAGCAAGAGATTGGTTGTGGTTAAAATTTAGTTTTAATACTGAGAGGGAGGCAAAAACAATGTTAATTTTGGCTGACAAGAGAATTGCTGAAGCAATGGCCTTATCAAAAAATGGAAAACAGAAGTTGTCATTTGAAGCTAGTAAGGAGGCAGTAAATAAACTAAAATATGCGAATGGGTTAGTATCAGAAATGAAGAACCAACCCATTGCCCAACAACAACTTAGCATTCAAATTAGGGATGCCATAAGGGCCTATGGTGAAATTATAAAAAAGATAAATTATCAAGAAAGTGACAATGATATATATATATTATGGCAACAAATAGATGACATTAAAAAAGACTGGGAACAAAAAGAAACTGAAAAAAACAAAGAAATTACATAAGTTTAGTTGGAAAAAACTACTGATTCTTGGGGTAATTATTATAGCCGGTGTGCTGACATATAGTCTTTTTAGAGATATTCCCAATCCAAGAAAACTTAGTTCTGGGGAATATCCCGAATCTTCGCAAATTCTTGATAGAAATGGAAAATTGTTGTACGAAATATATACTGAAAAAAATAGGATAAGTATAGGCTTAACCGAGGTACCTGAAATCCTTGTCAAAGCCACTTTGGCAATTGAAGACAATAATTTTTATAAACATTCTGGATTTGACCTTAAAGGAATTGCTAGAGGTCTTTATAGGACAGTTTTTCAGAAGAGATTGCAAGGAGGCTCAACATTAACCCAACAGTTGGTAAAAAATGCTTTATTGTCCCCAGAAAGAACCTGGGAGAGAAAAATAAAGGAAGCAATTTTAACAATAGCTACTGAGGCACTTTATACAAAAAATCAGATACTAGAAATGTATTTTAATCAAACACCTTATGGTGGAACCATGTGGGGCGTTGAATCGGCGGCGAAAGGGATTTTTGACAAGAGTGTTAAGGAGTTGAGCTTGGCAGAAGCGGCATTGATTGCGGGACTTCCAGGATCACCCACTAGATACTCCCCTTTTGCCCATCCGGATGCGGCAAAGGCAAGGCAAGAAATGGTTTTAAAAAGAATGGAAGAACTGAAATATATAACAACTGATGAATATGAAAGAGCCAAAAATGAAAAACTAACTTACAACTTAAAAAGAAATAGCATCACCGCCCCACATTTTGTTTTTTATGTTAAGGAACAGTTAATTGAGAAATATGGAATCCAAAAGGTTACAGAAGGTGGTTTAAAAGTATGGACAAGTCTTGACACAGATATTCAAAATTATGCTCAAGATCAAATTGCAACTGAAATAGAAAAGCTAAAAAAGATGAAGGTAAGTAACGGAGCGGCAATTGTGACTGAAAGTAAAACTGGACAAATATTGGCAATGGTTGGATCTAGAGACTATTTTGATACTGAAATTGATGGTAAATATAATGTAACAACAGCCTTAAGACAGCCAGGATCATCAATTAAACCTTTGAATTATGCAGTCGGAATTGAATTGGGAAAAGTCACAGCGGCATCAATTTTTGATGATAGCCAAACTTGTTTTAAAGTCGAAAACCAAAGACCATATTGTCCTACAAATTATGGTGGAGCATATCATGGAATCCAAAGTCTAAGAAACTCACTTGGAAATTCACTAAATATTGCCGCCGTAAAAATGTTGAGCTTGAATGGCCTAGAGACTTTTGTAGCCTCTGCTTCGGCAATGGGTATTAGTACTTTTAAAAATGCAAGTGACTACGGCTTATCACTGACTTTAGGTGGAGGAGAGGTATATATGACTGATATGGTAAAGGCATTTGGAGTGTTTTCCAACTTGGGAATAAAACAAGATTTGATCTCAATATTGAAAGTTGCTGACAATAAGGGAACTATTATTGATCAGTATCAATATGTCCCTGGTGAAAGGGTATTGTCTGCCGAAACTTCATATATTATTTCAAATATCTTGTCAGATGACGGTGCGAGAGGAATGGTCTTTGGAAGAGGTTCAATGTTAAACATAAAAAAACACCCAGAAGTGGCGGTAAAGACTGGAACAACAAATGACTTGAGGGATAACTGGACGATTGGATATACTCCTGAAAATGTAGTCGCTGTGTGGGTGGGAAACAATGATAATACAAGAATGGGAGGACTAGTTTCGGGAACAACTGGGGCGGCACCAATATGGAATAGAATCATGACTAGACTGCTGGAAAATAGACCAGTAAAAACTTTTACAAAACCAAGTGGAGTTCTCACAATGAATGTTTGTAATTTTACTGGCTTGTTACCACCGGAGGGTGGTTGCGAGTCGCATAATGAATTATTTAAAAAAGAATATGTGCCAACAACTAGAGCTTCTTTACAAAATAATATATTAATAGACAAAACAACAAATAAGGTAGTGAAGGATGGTGAAGACAATCCAAATGCTGAGTGGCAAAGTAGACAAAGTGTTGTTGACGCTACAGGTCAATGGGTTTGTTTAGATTGTCCAAAAGATGAAAACAATCATTAATTTTTTTATAACAATTGGTAGACCAATACTAGAATTGTTTAAACTGCTGGCCAACAAGATAAAGACAAGACGAGATGACAGACTAAAAGACAAGAGATTTAAAGAAAAGAAAAAAGATAAAAAAAGCTGGTTTAAATTTTACCTTTTTAATTTAGAACTTCGAGTTTCAAAATTTAAATTATGGATTAAAAATGTTGCAAAAAAAATTAGTCCGAAATTTAAAACTAAAAAAAGCGAAAAAATTAAATTGGTTATACCCCAAAAAAATAAGGCAAAAAAAATAAAGAAAATATATTTTGGATGGAAATATCCTTCACTATTTTTGTTGACATTATTAATAACAGGATTCATGTTGTGGATGTATGAAAGCGTGGTAAAGGACCTACCAAATATAAATGAAATATATAATCCACCAAAATTATCAACAAAAATATACGATAGGAATGGAGTATTGTTGTATCAGTTTTTTGAAAATGAGGATCGTAGTTGGGTATCCCTACAACAAATTCCCGATGAATTAATAAAGGCAACATTGGCAATAGAGGACAAAGAGTTTTATCAACATTTTGGTTTTAGTATTAAGGGAATATTTAAAGCAATAGTTTATAATTTTTCCAAAGATGGTGATCAAAAACCGAGAGGTGGATCAACGATTACACAACAATTGGTAAAAAATGTATTTTTGACTGGGGAAAAAAGTATTGAAAGAAAGGTGAAAGAGGCCATGTTGGCAATAATGCTTGAAAAAAAGCTTAACAAGAGTGAAATTCTTGAACGATATTTTAACCAAGTACCTTATGGGGGTAATGTGTATGGTGCCGCCGAAGCTGCAAATCGTTATTTTGGAAAAAATGTAAGTGATTTGTCGCTGGCGGAGGCAGCCTTTTTGGCAGGTTTACCTGCGGCCCCAAGTTCATATTCACCATATAGTAAAGAGGGTTTTGCCTTGGCTAAAACAAGACAAGAGCATGTATTGGATGAAATGGTGTCGGGTGGATATATAAATTCACAAGTGGCCAATGATGCTAAGTTGCAAAAAATTACTATTTTGGAAGAGAAAAGAGATATTTTGGCACCACACTTTGTTTTTTATGTTAAGTCTTATCTGGAAAAACTAGGTTTTTCTGAAGTTGGTAGAAGAGGTCTAAAAGTTAGAACTAGCTTGGATATTAAGGTTCAACAGGAAAGTGAAAACATTGTAAAAGAAGAAATTGATAAAGCCAAAAGGTTAAAGATAAGCAATGGAGCTAGTATCGTAATCAATGTAAAAACCGGTGACATCTTGGCCATGGTTGGTTCGAAAGATTATTTTGCCAAAGATATTGATGGTAAGTTTGATGTGGCCACTCAAGGTTTACGACAACCCGGCTCATCAATAAAACCTATAAACTATTTGCTGGCTTTGCAACGAGGGAAAAACCTATGGGAAAACATTGATGATAATCCAGTTAGATATGAAATTAAGGGTCAGAAGCCCTATGTACCACAAAACTATACGGGTAAATATCTTGGGACAGTATCACTAAAAACCGCCTTGGCTTCGTCTCTTAACATCCCCTCGGTTAAATTACTAAATGAGAACGGAGTAGAAAATATGATTGATTTGGCTGGGGAAATGGGAATTAGTACATGGTCTGACAGATCTAGGTTTGGACTTTCTTTAGCCCTTGGTGCAGGTGAGGTAAAGATGATTGAAATGGCTCAAGCATATAGCATATTTGCAAATTTAGGAGACAAAATTACAATAAACCCAATTTTGGAAATTGATAATTATTTGGGTGAAAAAATTTATCAAAAATCTATTGAATCAAAACAAGTTGCTTCGCAAAAAGATACTTTTTTAATAAATAATGCTTTAAGTGATGATCAAGCAAGATCCCCTATATTTGGTCAAAATTCTTTATTACATTTAAAAGGAAAAACTGTTGCTGTAAAAACAGGAACGACAAATAATTTAAAAGATAACTGGTGTATTGGATGGACACCAACTTATCTAGTTGCAACTTGGGTGGGAAACAATGATAGTTCCCCTATGAGCTGGGTAGCCTCGGGAATATCAGGAGCAACTCCAATTTGGAATAGAACGATGAAAAGTCTAATTGTTAATAAAGATAATGAAAATTGGTCTGCACCAGAAGGACTTTATCAAAGCGAGGTTTGCGGAAAAATAGAATGGTTTTTTGAGGGGGGAGAAAAAAGGATTAGATGTCTGACACCAACTATATCGCCAACTCCTAATCCTTAATTAAATACCAATAAAATTCTTCGACAAGTTTTGAAAAATTATCAATTTCAGCGGAATTCGTCGCAATATTACCTGGTATTTTGGTATATATTTTGAATTTTGTCTTGGGAGTAGAAATATTTGAAATTACTTCTAAATATTCAGCTACACGATTAGTATTTTCCGAGACAGTTACTCCATCAGGGAGATATTTTTTTGCATAGGCAGGATTGTTGGGTTTTTTGATGGTATCTAAATCTGGAGTTGTTGAGAGGTTTGAGGAAAAAGAATACTCGGTTGAGCCAATACTTTGGACATAAACTGACCAATTGGGATAAATTGTTGGAGAAAATTTTGATTTTGGAGGAATTATTGAATTGATTGATATTTGAGGGATTTTTATTTTTTTAAAATCAACTGTTTTTAATTGGCGATAACATATAAAACACAGACTAATTCCAACTGTTAAGGCTAAAAAGATAATTATTGATAATCTTTTTTTCTTGGTTTTATCAACTTCTTCAATGGTCTCAACTAAATCAAGTTGTTCTGTTAAGTTTTTTTTAGATTTTTTTTCAGGTTTTTGTAGCATTGACTAGATCATCAAAATTTAAAATACCTTTTTTGGCACCAAGTGCTGATACCTCAGCGGCAGAGTTTCTGATTGCCCAAGCCAAACACTCCGGGAGTGAATGACCATAGATTAGACCGGCAACAAAGGTGGATCCAAAGGCATCACCGGCACCAGTTTCATCTACAGGATGGACGTTGATTATGGGCGAATAATAGCTGTCATGGGGGGTTAAGATTTTGGCTCCAAGATGACCATTGGTAATAGCAATAAGAGGAGAAAATTTTCTTAATTTTTCCCAAAAAGAGATATTTTTATGATTGGCATCTGCGAGAATCTCTGCTTCCTGACGGTTTAGTAATAAGAAATCAAGATGTTTTAACAAGGGAATAAGTTGGCGACGTTGTTTTAGTTCTCGCATACCAGGATTTAGAGAAACTTTGATGTCATTTTCTTTGGCAAAACCAATTAATTCTTCAAGAAGTCCAATATTTCCTTCTAGACCAGTAATATAAAACCATTTTGTTTTTAACTTCTCCCAAGGAATATGTTTTCTTTCTAGATGCGTGTGACCACGATTGGTGAGGATTGATCTAGTTCCATCTGAGGCGACAAGAACGATAGAAAAATCAGTATCATCATTTTTGTTATTAACAATAAAATCGGTATTTATATTTTCATTTTTTAAATCCTTTTTTATATATTCTGAGAGAGGATCTTGACCAATTAAAGAAATAATAGCACTCTTTAATTTTAGTTTTGAGAAAGCAGTGGCAGAATTAATCGCACCACCTCCAGAACAGATAAGACATTGGGATATTTCGTTTTTTGTAGAACGTTTTAGAGATAAAAATCGAGGACTTTCTCGCAGATTGTCTGATTTTATAAATATATCGACGATAGAAGCGCCAATAGAAATTACGTCAAACATTTTGGGTAAAACTTATTAATTTTTGCTTAACAACTTCTTTGACCTCTTCAACGGCGGGTGTTAAATATTCATATATTTTTTCTGTGTTTTGAACAGTAAATTGATGACGGAGGGTTTCGATAAATTTTAGACGAAGATCAGTATTGATATTTATTTTGACTACACCTAAATTTATGGCACTTTGAATTTGATCAGCACTTACCCCAGAACCACCATGAAGTGTTAGAAAAGTGTCCCCAAGGGTATCTTTTATTTGAGAAAGTAGACTAATATTTAATTGTTCTGGAGTGGTGGTATCAACCCCATGAAGGTTACCTATTGATACGGCAAAAAGATCGGCACCAGTACTGCTCATAAACTCCAGCGCTTTTTTGGGATCAGTAAACGATTCAGGGGTGGGAGCCGTTTCTATTAGGTTTATGTGATTGAATTCAACTTCAACTAATGACTCAGGATTTGTAGCCTTGGCTTTTTCAATAAAATATTTTGAGGTAGCTAGATTGATGGGATAATCCATTTTTGAACCATCAAAATGAACCATGTCAAAGCCAATTCTAAGGCATGTTTCAAGTCGCTTTACATCGCCACCATGATCCATATTTAAATATATTGGTAAACCTTCGGCATTGGCTTTTTTTACTAAAATCATAAGCCTCTCCGCATGAATAAATTTATCTTCGCTAGGTGATAGTTGAACTATACAGGGCAGATTAATTTCGGATACTGCTTTTTCGACAGCCTGATAAATTTCAAAGCTGTCAATATTAAAGGCGGGTATTGCCCAGTGTTTTTGTTGATATTCTAAAAGGGTCTGTTTTAAAGATTTCATGATTTTGATAATAAACTTTTTATTGCTTGAATAATAGCTAAAGGTGAAAGTCCATAATGATGATACAGATCAAAATAATTTTTTGAGGACTGACCAAATGAATCGTTGACAGCCAAGTGTACAAACTTGCATTTTTTACCTGAAGATAATATTAAATTTGAAACTGCATCCCCAAGTCCCCCATTTTTTTGATGGTCTTCAATGACAAGACATCGTCCAGTTTTTTTTATAGATTTTAAAATTAACTCCGAATCTAAGGGTTTTATTGATGAGCAGTTTATTATATCCAAGGAATATTTTTTGAAATCGTCGGAAAATAATTGAGTTAAAATCGGACCATAACCCAAAACAGTGATATCGGTGCCGGATTTTAAATGATTAGATTTCCCAATAGTAAAGGGTAATTTTTGAGAGAAAACAACTGGAGAAGATGGTCGTGGTAAGCGAAGATAGGCAGGATGAGGACTATGGGTAATTGCGGGAAGCATTTTTATCATTTCAAAGGCATCCACTGGACAAAAAACTTCCATATTTGGCATGCTTCTCATAAGGGCTATATCCTCAAGCATCTGATGGGTGGCACCAAGGTCACCACTCATTAAACCGGCGTGAGTGCCAACAATTTTGACATTTTTATGGTTGTAACAGATAGATTGTTTGATGACAGCCCAATTTAGTGCTGGAGAAAAACAGGCAAAGGAAGTCAAAAAGACCGTTTTTCCAGTGCCTGCTAATCCGGCGGCTATAGCGGCAGCATTCGATTCAGCGATTCCACATTCAATAAAACGACTCTTGAATCTAAGAGAAAATTTGTCTAAATAAAGTGAGGGTCGAAGTCCTATATCAACAATATAGATGTTGGGATTTTTGACGGCTAAATCAAAGAGAGTGTTGGAAAAAGCTTGTCTAATGGATTTTATTTCAATATCTTTGGAGTTCATTTTTGGCAGTTAAATAGATATCTTCAGGGAGTTCTTTAACATCATGATATTCATAGTTGTTTTCCATTATTGAAACTCCCTTTCCTATGATAGTTTTAGCGATAATACAGGCCGGATATATTGATGATGAGTGAGCTTTTTTGAGTGCATTTTCTAACTCATAAAAATTATGTCCGTCAACAGTGGTAACAGTCCAGCCAAAATGAAGATATTTTGAAGCTAATTCACCTAGTGGCATGATATCGGAGGTCGATCCACCAAGTTGATAGCCATTATAGTCGACAATATTTATCAAATTTCCCTGATGATATTTGTTGGCAAAGGCGATAGCCTCCCAAACCTGACCTTCATTGTGTTCTCCATCGGTAGTAAAGCAAACAGTATGGTGATTCTTGTCACCCAAGGCAAGCCCACAAGCATATGACAAACCTTGACCTAAGGCACCAGAAGCATATTCGACTCCTGGAGTATCAAGATTTGAGTGTCCTTGAAGTTGTGAAGCGAATTGGGCATAGGTAAAAAGATTTTCACGAGGAAATTTATTTTTATGAGCTAAAACAGCATAAAGTGCTGGACAAAGATGACCAGCTGAGAGGATAAAATGATCTTTTTCAAAATTAAAGAGATTGGAATTATAAAGTGAAATCAAAATGTCGATAGATGAAAGAGAACCGCCAATATGACCGAAACCTGCGTGATTAATCATCTCTAAAATATCAAGGCGCAGCGATCGTGCCAGAGGATGCAGTGGATGTGATTTTTTAGCAGGAAACAAAATCATAATTTAAGTATAAGCTAAAAATTTTTAAAAACCCATCTTTTTTTTAACCTAATAATCTAAAATATGGTAAAGTAGCGGTACACATGGAAGTATTGGTGGAAAAATATCAGAAAAGTATTGCTGGCTTTGTCAGACAGAAGATTGCTGATGAGGGGGTGGTTGAAGAATTGACCCAAGACATTTTAATGGCAGCATATAACGCCATGCCTAATTTTAATGGTAAATGCAGTGAGTTTTCGTTTATCTGTAGCATCGCTAAACACAAAATTACCGATTATTATCGGAAGAAAAAATTAAAAACAATTTTATTTTCAGTCAATCCAAAGCTCGAAGAAATAGTTGAAGATGCGGTCACTCCAGAAAGAGATGTTTTAAAAGAAGAATTAAAAAAAGAAATAAGTAGGACAATGAAAGAATTAAGAGCAGACTATGGGAAAATTCTGCGACTTAAGTATATAGAGGATTGGAAAAGTAGTCAGATTGCTACAGTAATGAAACTAAGTATTAAGGCGGTAGAATCAAGACTAATAAGAGCTAGAAAACAATTCCAAACTCTCTGGAACTATGATAAAAAAAAGAGCAAAGAATTTGTTCAAGTTAGGAACTCTGATAGGAATTAGGCAGGGGTATTTTTTGGGAAGAAATTGGTACGAGTTGATGAGAGAACCATATTTAACTATAAAAAATTTAAAGGAAAGTCGCGATAAATCACAGATTTTATTGATTTTTTTGACAGCTTTTAGTCCCCTTGCCCTTTATGTTGGACTGAGAATTATTTACGATTTAATTCGTTATCAGAGCCTGATAATAATTACTGGTGAAGTTTTTAAACTGGCAATTTTTGTTCAAGGATTGGTATTATTTTATCTTGGGTATTGGACCATAAAAGTTTTTTTTAGTAAGTAAAATGGAAATAGCGCGACATTGGAGACTTAAAGAAGAAAGGTTGACAGGAGCAACAAAAACAGATTGTTGTAAATTGCCGATTGTAAGAAAAAGACCTGTTACTTTTGAGAAGTGTGAACATTGCGGGACAAGGTTGGCTTATACGCAGGAGGGGTATCCATATACAAAGTTTGGAGATAATTATTTAAAACTTAGGGAAGAAAAACTGGGATATCAAATAGATTTTTCATCGATAAAAATTAGAGAAAATATTGAAATATAATGAGACCCGGGTGGGAGTCGAACCCACCTGAAAGGTTTTGCAGACCTCTGTATAACCGCTTTACTACCGGGTCAGCGCTAGTAGACCTATTTTAACAAATTATTTATTATTTACTGAATACAAAAAATGACAAAAAAGATTGAAAGATGCCAGATTGCTGGAAAACAAATTACATCAGCGCAAGATTTGTTGGATATAGGGTTGGCGGCAGATACATTGAGATTAAATATAAGTGGAGATTGTCATGAAAGACCAAGAGAAAATGGTGGACCGGCAACTTTACCAGAGTGTCGAAATGGGTGTCCCTTTCACGAGATAGTTACGTTGGGTAGAAGGGTCTGCAGATAGGGTTATATTATCTTCTTTTAATTATTTCAATTCCAGCGCCACAAGGAACATTTTGAGCATCTTCACTTGATAAGTTACGAACTATAGGGGTGTCAAGATCAACTCTAACACTACCGTTTTTGTTTCCCTTTTCACCAAAACAGACTCTTACAATGGGGCATTCGCGACAATAACTATCAACAACTCTGTCTCCGGTGGTTTTTATAGAGAAATGCAAATTATTGTCTCCAGCCTTTATGAATCTAAAGTTTGAAGCAGTTAATGTATTAGTTTTTTCGGTCATGGTAAATTGTAGCATAAAGTATCCTATATTTCTACTATATTGACAAATTCTTAATATTATGGGATAATATTTGTGTTTGAATAATAGAATTTCAATTGCGAAATTCATAATATTTTTCAAACAATGTTCTTTAACAACCCACTCACAAAAACCCATTTGATGGGATGAATTGTAATATATAAAATATATTTCAAAAATCCCATCAAACTTATATGATCAGAGGAGATTAACGATGTCAAAGAAGCCATTAATTTTAATTGTTTTGGTAGTAATGTTTTTTATTAGCACTGCATGTAGTTGCACTTCAGCTGTTGCCGGAATATTTACCACGGCAGGTTTCAAAAACGGACAAGTTGTTACGTCTACGACCGGCGCAGAATGTTGGCAATGCCCAGATGGTGAAGATGCTACTTCAACAAATTTTGATCGAGTTGAGAACTGTGTTGCTCAATATTCATATGGCCAAGCCATCGAGGGAACATCAATGACAATTGTCGCTAATGAATATGGCGATTATACTAGATTTGGTTACCTTCGTGTTTCAGTTTTAGGACTTGTTAATACTAATCCTTTAACTGGTGAAACCTTCAGTTCTGATTATCCGACAGTTTGTTGGATTGATGCTACTGACGTCAAGTAATACTTTCCCAAACCTTTTACCTCCAGGAGGAGAAATTTTTTCTCCTGGAGGGGAAGAAGGTTTTTTTGTTTTTTATTTGTGAGTGGGTTGTTTTTTTATTTCAAAATGAATATTTCTCAAATTTCTTGCGACTTAAATTAATACATATGACTGAAAAAAATAATAATGGCTTTGATATTAGAGCCACCTTTGAAAAAGGTAAACAAAGTGATAAAGCGTTTGTTAGGTTGGCAGCAAAAGCCGCCGAAGAATTGTGGAATACGGGAATAATTTTAGGTAAAGCTTTGGCTGATATTCCCGAAAAAAGAAAAATTAATTAAAAAAATCTTTAACAAAAAAAGCTCCCGAGAAATCGGGAGCTTTTAGTTTTTTACTATTTTTCACTTTCAATTGCAGCTTGAGCGGCAGCAAGACGGGCGATGGGGACGCGATAAGGACTACAGGAGACATAATTCAGGCCTATTTCATGGCAAAATTTGATAGTCGCTGGATCACCACCCTGTTCTCCACAGATACCAATGTGAAGATGCTTTTTGGTAGAGCGACCAAGGTCAACAGACATTTTCATCAACCTACCAACTCCAACAGTGTCAAGACTTTTAAATGGATCTTCGGGAAGGATTTTTTTATCTAAATAATCTTTTAAGAATTTACCTGCATCATCTCTGGAAAAACCATAGGTCATTTGGGTTAAATCATTGGTACCAAAGGAGAAAAAATCAGCTTCGGTGGCAATAACATCGGCGGTCAGAGCGGCACGAGGAATTTCAATCATTGTTCCAATTTCATAGACCATTTTAACTCCGTGTTTTTTGATGGTAGCTTCGATGACCGGAACTAAACGATCTTTTAGCCATTTGAGTTCATTGAATTCGCCAACTAAGGGAATCATAATTTCTGGAACAATAGATTCGCCTTCTTTAATTAATTCACAGGCAGCTTCAGCAATTGCCTCGACTTGCATCTCAAAAATCTCTGGGAAGGTAACACCCAGACGACAGCCACGATGACCCATCATAGGATTGAATTCGTGCAAATACTCGACTTTTTCTGTTAGCTTTTCTGCAGAAATATCCATCTCCTTGGCAATTGCTTCAATTTCATCCTTAGTTTTGGG
>DATMWB010000035.1:0-34407 GCA_035562735.1 Candidatus Methanoperedens sp. | reverse complement strand
TATGAGAAACAATTTTTTGAAAGTGAAGAATTATTAAATATAAAAAGACCGGATGTAGTGTGTCCAGCAACTGAATATGTTGAGGAACAAATTGAATTATTAAAATTAATCGAGAAAAATAGTTTTACTTATAAAATAAGTGACGGAATATATTTTGATACCAGTAAGTTTTCCGATTATGCCAAATTTGCTAATTTAAAATTGGACGAAATTATTGATACTGATAGGGATGAGGTGAGTAAGGAAAAAAGAAACAGAAGTGATTTTGCACTTTGGAAATTTAGTCCTAAAGATGAAAAAAGACAGATGGAGTGGGAGAGTCCTTGGGGGGTTGGATTTCCAGGATGGCATTTGGAATGTACGGCAATGTCAGTGAAAAATTTGGGAGAAACTTTTGATATTCATACTGGTGGTATTGATCATATTCCAGTTCATCACACTAATGAAATAGCTCAAGGATACGGTGCTTTTGGTCATCAGACAGCAAATTACTGGATTCACAATGCCTGGGTGATGGGAAAAGGTGGAGCAAAAATGTCAAAGTCTTTGGGAAATGTTTTTACAGCTCAAGAATTGGTGGAAATGGGGATTAATCCATTGGCATATCGGTATTTGTTTTTGACAACTAATTATAGAAAGGGAATGGAGTTTTCACTTGAGAGTTTAAAAACGGCTCAGGTGGCTTTTGATAAGCTAAAAAGAATGGTAGGAGATTTACCAGATGGTGGAAAAATAGATGAAAACTATCAAAATGTTTTTAAGGAATTGATTTCTAACGATTTGGCAATGCCTGAGGTTATGGCTTTACTTTGGAAACTTATAAAAGATGAAAACCTAAAACCGGAAGATAAAAAAGTCACTTTGTTGGATTTTGACAAAGTCTTGGGGTTAAATTTAAGCGAAAAAGCGATTGTGGAAGAAATTCCACGAGAAATTACTGATTTGGCACAAAAAAGAGCTGAAGCAAAAGCAGGTAAAGATTGGGTTGAGGCCGATAAATTGAGAGATTTAATAAAAGCAAAAGGTTATATATTGGAAGATGGTAAAGATGGTGTTAAAATACACCATATTTAAAATTTTTTATATCACTTTTTATGACAGCCAATGAAGCTAGAGAAATTGTAAAGGGGATGGAAGTATCAGCGGACTCCTTAATTGAAATTGACAAAATTTTGAGTGTTTATAATGAAAATGATGAGGTACCAGAGGAAGTTATTAATACTGTTTTGCTAATTATTGATAAGGAAGTTGACGTTAATAAATTGGTGGGGGATGAGGATGAGATTAACAGTCTGTTGTAATATTATAATGTGTATGTTAAGCTAAACTTCGATGAAAGATAGTAATTATAAGTACGAGGTAATTGTGGTTCTAAACCCCAAGGCCGAGTCAAAAGACAAAGAAAAAACCATAAAATTAATTGAAGACTATTTGACTGAGATGAATTTTTCAGTGGATAATCGAGATAATTTGGGTAACAAAGAACTAGCTTATAAAGTCAAAGGTTCAAGTAAGGGGGATTTTTGGGTATTTACCATTGGTGGAGATAAACCAATTAAATCAAAAGAATTCAATTTATTTTTGAATCGTGATTTGCAAGTCATTCGTTATTTAATATTAAAAATTTAAAGTAGAAGAGGAAGAAAAATGCCTAGTCGATGTTTAAATCAAGTCATGTTAATTGGTAACTTAACTCGTGATCCTGAGTTAAGATATACTCCTGCTGGAATGGCAGTAGTATCTTTTGGTTTGGCAACAAATCGAGTTTGGATTACAAAACAAGGTGAGAAAAAAGAAGACGCACAATTTCATCGAATTGTTGCATGGAATAAATTAGCCGAACTGTGTTCACAGCTATTATCTAAGGGTCGTAGAGTATATGTTGAAGGGAGGATTCAATATCGTGAGATTGTTGATGCGACTAATCTTAGAAAACAAGTATCCGAGATTGTAATTGAAGATATGATTGTGTTGGACAATAAGGGTGTTGGTATGCCGAGTGGAGTTAGAGAAGGGGGTAGTGACTCAATGATGACCGAAGAGCATTTAGATTTGAATGATGGGGCAATTGAGGATATTGTCATTCCCGATGATATAGCGACAGCTGAGGTTGCACCTGAGGAATCTGCAAAAAAAGACAATAAAATTGACGATGAATTAGTTTCATTATAAAAAATATGAAGAAAAGTAGTAGAAAAGATAAAAACCGTTTAGTCAAATTGAAAGGCCGAGGTAAGGATTGTCCTTTTTGTAAGACAAAAACAACTCCAAATTGGCGTGATTATGAAAAGTTAAGAGAATATTTGTCGCCAAGATGTCGAATTTTGTCGGCACAGACAACTGGTATTTGTATGAAACACCAAAGAAATCTTTCAAGAGTCATAAAGGAAGCAAGAGAGTTGGCTTTGATGCCTTATACAGCAGGTGAAGAATAGGGTAAAATAGTTTAATGGCAGCGAAAAAAGTCATATGGTCTAGAGTGGTTGAAACTTTACGGGACCTTAATATTGAAGCAAGGGATAAAACAATTTTAGTTGAGTGTTTGGATGATAGTATCATGACTAAAGCAGAAGTCATTGGTGTGTCGGGGATAATTTGTCTTGAAGATAATAGTAATGACGAAAGCGAGATACCAATTAAAAAAGTAGACAGAGACGAGTGGAAAAAGTTGAGGTAGAATAAAAAGATGCAAAAACAGATAAGAAATATTTTTATATTTTTGGCTCTATTCTCACTGACGGCATTGGTGAGTTTTAAGGCTGGAAAATCAGTCGCTTTGACTGAAAATGGAAAATCTAATACGGAAGTTCTTGACTTAACATTGATGTGGAAGGTAAGAGATAAACTAAATCAAAGTTTTTTGGAGAAGGACAAAATTGATGACAAGAGCATGACATATGGGGCAATTTCAGGGATGGTATCTTCCTTGGGTGATCCATATACTGTATTTTTACCCCCGAAGGAAAATAAAAGTTCAAATGATGATTTGGCCGGTGAATTTGGAGGAGTGGGAATTCAACTAGGGTATAAGGATAAGAACTTGGCGGTAGTAGCGCCATTGGCTAAAACACCAGCTGACAAAGCAGGTGTGAGAGCAGGGGACCTAATTTTAAAAATAATCGATAAAGAAAAAAATATTGATAAGGACACTGTAGGGATTAGTCTCGATGAGGCGGTAAGTTTGATAAGGGGGAAGGTTGGGTCGGAGGTAACTTTAAAGTTTTTTAGAGAGGGTCAAAAGGATACTTTCGAAAAAACATTGGTTAGAGATAATATAGTGGTCCCTAGTTTGGAGTTAGAGTGGATAAAAAGAGGGACAAAAAATGTGGCATGGATAAAATTGTATAAATTTAGTGAACAAACATATAAAGATTGGCCGGAGGCTGTGGATAAAATAATATCTGAAAAAAGTAAGTTTGGGAATAGTTTTGGAGGTATAGTTTTGGATTTGAGAAATAATCCAGGTGGTTATTTACAGGCAAGTGTCTTGGTGGCCTCAGATTTTATTAGAGATGGGGTAGTTGTTTCTCAAAAGTCATCGGATGGGAAAGAAGAAGTTTATAAGGTGGATACCAGTAAGGGGAGATTGGTAAATGAGAAGTTGGTAGTTTTAATAAATGAAGGTTCAGCTTCAGCTGCAGAGATTTTAGCTGGTGCCTTGAAAGGTCATAATCGAGCAAGATTAGTTGGAGTGAAAAGTTTTGGAAAGGGTACGGTACAATCACCTTTGGACTTTGCAGATGGATCAGGATTACATGTGACAATTGCAAAGTGGTTATTACCTGATGGGAAAAATATCCATGGAGAAGGTGTTTTACCTGATGTTGAAGAAAAATGGGTCGATAATACGGCTGATTCTGTCAATATAAATAACGTTGAGGCAAAGGACAATCAATTGGAAAAGGCGGTTGAAATACTTTTAAACTAAGATATATTATAAAAATATGAAGTTGACTATTAGAAGTTGGCTAGTAGGTTTGATTATGGGTATTTTAATAATGGCGGCTTTTGTGTGGGGAAGAATGTCGCTTGGAGAGGGGAGTGTTGGAAAAAATCAAATAAAAGAGGTAGTTGATGAAGAATCGGTAGTAACAAAGGTGGTAGAAAAGGCTAATTTAAGTGTGGTGACAGTTTCGGTAGTAAGAACACAGGCGATTTTTAATCCTTTAGGAAGATTGTTTTACAATTTGGATGTAGCTTCCACAAAGAGTGTTGAACAAGATATTGGAACTGGTTTTGTAATTGATAAAAATGGATTGATTGTTACAAATAAACATGTTGTGGCCGATACAAATTCTAAATATAAGGTAATCTTGGACAAAGAAGAAGAGGCTGAAGTAGTAAATATTTATCGGGATCCGGTAAACGATTTGGCAATACTTAAGATAAATAAAACAGATCTTATTCCAGTGGAGATGGGTGACTCAGATAAATTAAAGGTGGGGCAAAGTGTTATTGCTATTGGAACTGCCTTGGGGGAATTTCGATCAACTGTAACCAAAGGTGTTATATCTGGGTTAGGGAGGGGTATTATGGCCGGAGGTAGTCTAATGGGTTTAGAGAAACTTGATAACGTAATTCAAACCGATGCAGCTATAAATCCTGGTAATTCTGGTGGGCCGTTGTTTGATTCAAGTGGAAAGGTAATTGGAGTGAATGTGGCTGTGTCTCAGTCAGGTCAAGGTATTGGTTTTGCTCTACCAATAAATATTGTTAAGGAATCAATTGATATTTTTGGAAGCACTGGACAGTTTGAAAGACCATATTTGGGTATAAGTTATGCGATGATTACCAAAGAATCGGCACTACTAAATGAAGTTCCTGCAGGAGCCTATGTCCAAGGAATTGTTGTTGACAGTCCGGCTGATAAGTCAGGAATAAGGGTTGGTGATATTGTCGTTGAGGTTGATGGTAAGAAAATTGATGAAAAAGAAATTGTTTTAGCAACGTACGTAAATAAAAAGAAAATAGGGGAAGAAGTTAAACTCACAGTTTGGAGAGACAAAAAGGAAATATCAATTACCGTTGTTTTAGAAAAAAAAGATTAAGGTTTGATAGCTTTTTTTGAATTATCGTAGAGGATTCCATCAGATACTCTGGCAATACTGGGATGATTTGGATGTTTTTTTAGAGCTAGAGAATTGGGGGTAGTGCTATACAAATTTAAGCGGATTGGATGGGTTTTTGTGTATTCTCTAAATATTTCGAGTATTTTTTCCCGAGCGATTGGGCAACCTATTTCAGCGCTAGTATCAGATGTGCCACATAAACCGTCACCAGCTGGATTACAACATAAATTATTGGGTGTAAGTTGGCAGCAAATTCGTTCCCTCATTCTTTGTTTATTATATCAAAGTGATACAATTTATTTTTCAGGTTCGTCAAGAACTGTTAGTTCGAGTAAAAGGTCGGTTAAATCTCCATTTAGGCATTTGGTTAGATTGAAATCTTTGTCGATACGATGATCTTTGATTTGATTTCTTGGATAATTATAAGAGCGAATTTTATCTGCTCGCATAGCTAGACCAACCTTATCACGAGTTGTGCCTAATTGGGAGGTTTTTTTATCTTCTTCTATTTGCCAAAGTTTGGCACGGAGAAGATCCATAGCTATAGCCCTGTTTTGTTCTTGAGAGCGCTCTTGACGAACGGAGAAGGTGAGTCCTGTAGGTTTATGTAAAATTCGGACGGCAGTAGATACTTTGTTAACATTTTGGCCACCATTTCCACCAGCTCTTGAGGCGGTCATCTCGACATCATCAGGGTTGACGACGATATCATGTGAGGTAACCTGAGGATAAACAGCGACGGCGGCAGTAGAGGTCTGAATGCGACCTCTTTTTTCGGTCAAGGGGATACGTTGAACTCGGTGAGTACCAGTTTCCCATTTGAATTGATTGTAAGCGTCTAAGCCACTTATTTTTAAAATATCATTATCAAGATAATTTACTTTCCAACCCACTTTTTCGGAATAACGAATATACATACGCATCAAGTCTTCGAGCCATAGTTGAGCTTCTTGTCCACCAGGCCCGATACGAAATTCGAGAATGGCAATGTTTGAGTTTGATATTGGCATGATTTAGATAATTAGTTAAATAGTTATTTAGTTAGTAGTTAACAAGAAGCCGCCAAACATAAATAGATTATATGGTTGACGGCTTAAATTAGCTAATTAGTTTTTTCTTCCTTGGCTTTTTTGGCAGCTTTGGCTTTTTTGGCAGCATTATATGCAACACCTTGAGCCTGTTTTTCTTTAAATTTATCGATTCTTCCTTTGATGTCAACAAATTTTTGTTGACCTGTGAAGAATGGATGGCATTTACTGCAGACCTCGACTTCGATTTTCTCGAGAGTGGAGCCGGTAGTAAATTTGTTGCCACAGGCACAAGTGACCTGGCAATTGTCAAAATAAGTAGGGTGAATTCCTGGTTTCATAGGTTCTTATTATATCAGAAATTATAGATTATTTATGATATCACTTTGTTTGAGGGTCTTTTGTTCGCCAGTGTTCATATTTTTGAGGGTAACTTCATTATTTACTGCCTCATTACTTCCAATAAGGGCGACAAAGGGAATGTTTTTTTCTGAAGCATATTTAAATTGTTTGCCAATTTTGTCAGCATCAGGATAAAAGATGGCAGGAATGTTGTTGTTCCGAAGAAGCGAAGTTAATTTCAAAGACTCACTTTGTGTGTCTGTTCCAAAATTACCAACCATAACTTTGACCTTAGTTTTGGCTAATTCTGGTAATAAGTTTAATTCAACAATGCAATCAACGATGCGATCAAAACCTAAACTAGTACCGACTGCAGGAGTGTTTGGACCACCAAGAACTTTGATTAGGTTGTCATAACGACCACCACCAGTGATGGAACCAATTTTTGGTTCTTCAACATAGGTTTCAAAAATTGTGCCGGTATAATAATCGAGGCCACGAACCATGGTGGGATCAAAGATAAAAGCGGTCTTGGGAACACCAAAAGCCTTGATGGCGTCAAAGACGGCTTGTAAATTTTCATCAGGTTTGGCTATTTTGATATATTTGAAGAGGGAGTCAACTTGAACCTGAGAAAAACCTTTACTAATGAGTTCTTTTAGTACTCCATCTTCACCTATCTTTTGGAATTTATCGAGGCTTTGAAGGGCCGAATTTTGGTTTTCATTTATACCGCTTTGACTTAAGATACCTTTTAAAACATTGCGACTATTTAGACGAATGGAAAATTTTTTAAAATTTAATTTATTGAGTGTCGAATAAATGACGGCAACAATTTCAGCATCAGCGATGGGGGAAGTGGTGCCAAAGACATCAATATCACATTGGACAAATTCACGATATCGTCCCTTTTGAGGTTTGTCAGCGCGCCATACTGGTTGGATTTGATAACGTTTAAAAGGCATGGGAATTCGAGAACCATAGATTGCTAATACTTTAGCTGTTGGGACAGTAAGATCGTATCGGAGACCAATTTGACGTTCTCCTTGGTCTTGAAAGGAATAAACCATTTTATCGGCTTCTTCTCCATACTTACCCATAAGGGTTGAGGAATACTCGAGGGTTGGAGTTTCAAGGGGTTCGAAACCGAATTCTTCAAAAGTTTCGGTCAAAAGGTTTTTGACATAGTTTCTAACGGCCATGGTCTCGGGCAAATAATCCCGAAAACCTTTTAACGTTTGTGGTGCATTGTTATTCATAGATTGATTTTAACATTGTAAGAATAATTAAATTTTATTTTCAAGACGTGTTGCTAGCACGTCTTGAAAAATATACTATTCTGAAATCTTTTGAGGACTTGGGAGAATTTCAAATGTTAATCTTAGATAGGTAGTTTTTACCCACTTATCTTGATTTACTAACCATTTATATTCGTCCATTTTTTCAATAAATTTGCCGTTCTCGTCATTTTCATTAGTGTAATAGTAATTACGCCTAATGTTGGCATCTCCTTCTTTTGGAGGATCGGTAATTCTGTCTGAAAAACAATCCCACATACCATTTTCTGGATTCCAAACTCTTTTATATCCGTTTGGCCAAATAGTTGTATCACCCCCTGGTTCAGGAGGTGTTCTAAGAATTTGCTCATAACCGTCAAGTTGACGTTCTTTAGCAAGAACAGATCTAACAGAACTGTTTGGATCTTTTTTCAACATTATTTCAAATCTTTTGGTTTGACTTTGAGAAATGTCGACAGTCCATCGATTTTCTTTTTCTACCCATTTGTAACCATCTCTTCGCAATGGTTCTTCTGGTGCGGGTGGAATGGTGAAAGTTTGATCAAAATTGTAAATGTCCATTGTTTTTCTTTTCTCAACTGGATTTGATTGAGATTTGTTTATATTTTCTTTCATATTTTTAATTTAATGTTTAGGGGAGATATACTCCGATAAATTGGAGTCGTATTTGTAAGGCAAAATTGTGTGGTAAAATTCCAAATTTTGTCCCAAAAAAAACGAAAATCCCCGAATTTACGGGGATTTTGATTATAAAATAGATTGCTTCGCTTATGCTCGCAATGACGTAATGGCCGTAACAACACCCCGCTGGTTGGTGACCACGGTATGGGTGTGATGAAAAAAATTAAATTTTACAAACATATTGTTTGGGTATCCTACGCTTAATAACTTCGGAATACCTTGGGGTAGCTGAAGGGACTCGAACCCTCGACCTTCCCCTCCACAGGGGGACGCTCTAACCAACTGAGCTACAACCACCATGTTGCTCCGATAAATCGGAGTCTTGTCTTTAGGAAAATTTTAGCACTTTGTTCAAAATTTCACCTAAAGAAAAGAAAAAACCGCCTTTTTGGCGGTTCTGGTTAATTGATATAGCAATTACCGCCAATTACTTGGTGGTATGGTGATGTTTTGAAATCACTTTTGCATATATCATGTTGAGTGTATTTTAACAGTAAAAAATCTAAAGTCAATTGAAGTTAATCAAGGGCAATAATCTTTTGTGCTGGGTAGGTAGCATTTTGACTATTTGTGTAAACACAAACTATCTTTTGACCCTTTTTTAAATCAGAAAATTTTATTGTTTTATTGTTTTTATCGATTATTTCTGTTTTTGTATCAGTTTTTATTTGTAGTTCACGGTTTTTGTTGTTGGTGGGGATGAGGACGAGGACGGATGTAGTGGGGGATATGTCGGCGATTTTTCCTAATGTTACATTTTTGTTGTTGGTTAGTTTGCTAGGATCGACAATAATGATTTTTTTTGCAAGAGTGATAGTGTCTTTTGTAAGACTAAGGACCAATACATCCTGACCTACTTTCAAGTCTGTTTTTTTAATTCTTGTCTGTTTTAAGTTTACAAAGGTGGCATCATCACTGATTGTAAACTCGTAAATTTTGGTTTTTGAATCAATTTTTAGGAGATTGTCGTTAATTTCAGTTATGGTTCCAAGATAGGCTTTTTTGGGATTAAGAATAGTTTTGTCTTGACTAATTTCTTGAAGTTTTTCCTTAACCTTTTGTTGAATTACTTCACGAAATTTTTGGATATCGTCACCTGTGGTATTGGTAGGGGTTTGGGCATTTAAAGGAGAAACTAGAAACGAGAAACTAGAAACAAGAATTAAAAATAGAAACATATTTATTGTTTTTGTCATTCTAGTTTTGTTGTTGAAAAAGTAACAAATATTTCAATGTGATTTTCTTGGTCTTCTGAATTTATGGAGGTAATATTGATAGCATTTAAGCCTCCTTCTAAGTCGATGCTTTGGGAAAATTCTCCAGAAGCTTGGGCATATAAATGATAGTTTTTTAATGGTGTTGTAATGATTATAAGGCTGTTTGGTGATGAAATACCTTTAAGACTTGTTTTACTAGTACTTACAATATCATTGTTTTGTGGTGAGGTTATCTCAAGGTCAGGGGTAGAGCTGGGGTTGGGGGATGGGGAGAGTTTTTGATTGGTATTTGGTTCTGGAGCAAGAGTGGGGATGATAATATTAGGTTCAGATTTGGGCTGTTTATAACTTTTTTTTACGTAAAAAAAAGTACCAGTAAGTCCGAAACCAATTAGAAGGCCGAAGATTACGGCTAAAGATAATTCCTTAATCATAGGATGGTTTAATGTTATCATAAGGCTATGGAAATTAAATACTTTGGCGAAAATAGAATATATTTAAAAGGAAAAAAGGAAAATGTATGGATAAATCCAAGTAAGGGCGACTTTGACGGGAAAAGCAATGATGCTAGAGTGGTAATTTTTACTGAAAAAGAAAGAAATTTTGTTAAATTGGGAGAGGAGGCTTCGAAGGTGGTTATATGTGGTCCTGGTGAATATGAGATAGGGGGGGTGGAGATTAATGGAGTAAATTCGATGTATGCACTGACTGTTGATGGAATAAAACTAGTAATTGTGGGAAAAATTGAAGGTGAAATTACTGAAAAGAAAAAGGAAAAACTAGAAGAAGCTGATGTATTATTGGTTAGTGTGGGAGATATTGCAGTAGATGTGGCAAAAAAATCAGCAGCAAATTATGTAATACCTGTTGATTTTGAGTCGAAGGAAAAAGATTTAAAAACATTTTTAGATGCTTTTGATAGTGAAAATTTAGAATCAATTGAGGCTCTCAAGGTAGACAAAGACAATTTACCTGAGGGAATGGAGGTGGTCTTATTAAAGACGATGCAATAAAGTTACCACCAAGTTTTGAAGAGGCAGAAATCTGTGTGTTGGGTTCGGTTTTGATTGATAATGACGCTATTTTGTCGGTTTCTGAATTTCTTCGTCCTGAGCATTTTTATAACCATAATTATGGACTGGTGTTTGAGTCGATGTTGAGACTTTACGAGGAGCGAAGTCCAATCGATATGGTGACTGTTGCTGGAAAATTAAAAGAAAGTAAAGTATTAAAAAATATTGGAGGCAAAGCTTTTTTGGCAAAATTAGCGGCAGAGGTACCAACTTCGGCTAATGTAGAGAGTTATGGCCGGATGATAAAAGCTTTGTCAGCAAAAAGAGAACTTATTTCGGCAGCAGGAAGAATTTCTGAAAAAGCTTTCGATGAATCGATACCTGCAGAACAGTTGCTAGATATGGCTGAGCAAGAAGTCTATGCCTTGTCGCAGCGACATATGAAATCTGTTCCCTCGTCAATCAAAGAAGTTCTAACAGCCTCTTTTGATCGTTTGGATGAGTTGCAAAAGAGAGGAAGTGGTCTTAGAGGATTGGCAACCGGATTTAAGCAAATGGATTCCATGTTGGCCGGAATGCAAGACAGTAATTTATTGATTTTGGCAGCACGTCCAGGAGTTGGTAAAACAGCATTTGCTCTTAATATTGCTCGTCATGTGGCGGTTGAAGAAAAAATGCCAACCTGTATATTTTCTTTGGAAATGAGTAAAGAAGAATTAGTTGACCGTTTATTGGTTCGCCAGGGCTTGATTGATGCTTGGAAGCTAAAAACAGGACAGTTGTCTGATGATGATTTTACAAATTTGTCTGAAGCAATGGGAGTTTTGGCTGAGGCACCTTTGTTTATCGACGATACTCCTGGTTTAACTGTGACTGAGCTGAGAACGAAAGCAAGAAGGTTGCAATCTGATAAAGGAATTAAATTTATAATTGTTGATTATTTGCAGTTGATGCATGGATATTCAAGAGAAAATCGAGTGCAAGAGGTTTCGGAAATTTCGCAAGGATTAAAAAATTTAGCAAGAGAACTCCGTATACCAATTTTGGCGGCTGCCCAATTAAATCGTCAGATGGAAGCAAGGGGAGGAAAACCAAGATTGTCAGATTTGAGAGAGTCGGGAAGTATCGAGCAGGATGCTGATGTGGTAATGTTCCTTTCAAGAGAAGATGAAGAAGTAAAGGAAATAGTTAATGTTTCGATTGAAAAACATCGTAATGGTCCAACGGGTATTTTTAATTTGTACTTTAATGGAAAACAGGTTAGCTTTTTTGACGTAGAGAAAAAAGGGTAAAAAATAAATTGTTTTTGTGAGATAATACAAAAGATTTACAAGCCGACGTGGCGGAACTGGTAGACGCGCACGACTCAAAATCGTGTGATAGTAATATCGTGTGGGTTCGATTCCCACCCTCGGCACAACGAGATAAGTTATATTAATAGAGAAATTAATAGATGCTAAACATAATTTTAGGAACAGTTGGGATAATTGGTTATTTATATTTGAGTTGGCGGACTTTAAGGGAGAATTATCAAGAGGAGGATGTTATTGCCTTTAGTTGGGTGGCTTTGTTGTTGTTTCTTGTGGGGGGGAGGTTGAGTTTTGGACTAATAAATTTTGGAGTTTGGAGTGATAATCCCGGTGCTTGGTTGGAGTTTTGGAGGGTGGGGGAGATACATTTGGTTGGAGCAGTGTTGTTATGGATGGCTTTTGCCCTGTTAATTATTAGAGATAAAGAGTGGAAAATATGGCCATTTTTTGAAGATGTTTTGCCTAGTTTTTGGTTTTTGTTGATTATTTCGGCATTGATTTCTTCGAGCTGGGTTTTATTAGTATCTTTGTTTGTGGCAATGTTGTTGACCTTACCAATGAAAAAAAAATACCGCTCATTGTTGTGGTATAAAAGTGGCAGAAAGGGGTTTTTGTTTTTTTGGTTTTTGATTTGGTTTTGGTTGATTTTTGGGGTAGTATCTAGGTTTTTTTGGTTGAGTGGAATTAGCTTGCTTTTTATAGGGGGATTGTTTATGCTTGCTTATGATAAGTTTTCCAAGTAAGTTGACTAAAAATATTGAGGTTTTTCTCGAAAACAGATTGTTGAAGTTAAAAAGGAGTGAGAAACAATTGAAGGCCAATGATCCCTTTTCTGATGAACAAAGAAGTGGAAATAATTCGATAGAAGAGGATTTAGATGAACAAATTGGACATTTTGAAGCAGAGATAAAGGTCAGTTTTGTAAAAAAACAGATTGTTCAGATAAGGAAGGCTTTGACAAGGTTAAAAATTGGTAAGTATGGAATTTGTGAGAAATGCGGAAAGATGATTGATACAGATCGCTTGTCGATAAAACCAGAGACGACTATTTGTATGCGTTGTGTTCAAGAGAGAGAAGCCTAATGACTGTGGTAAATAATGGAGCCAGTTTTGGTTTAGATTTTCCGGCAATAGAATTTGTTTCAGGAGTTTTACTGATATTGTTACTGGCTTTTTGGTATCGGCAAAAAGGTGCGTGGGGGGTATGGTTAATGGTGACAGGAGGGTCTTTAAACCTTTGTGAGAGAATTGTAAACGGAGGTGTGAGAGACTATTGGAAAATTCCTTTTACCTCGCTTTATAATAATATTAATGATTACTTGATTGCACTGGGAGTAATCCAGTTAGTTTGGTATATTATATGGAAGAAAAGGCAAACATAGTATATAAAGATAGTGATATTTTGGTCTTGAATAAGGCAGCTGGGGTGGTTTGTACGAAAGAGGGAAGAAATAATGATGACACATTAGAAGATTGGTTGATGAAAAAGTTTTCTGACAACAAACTGCCTCGTCAGGGAATTGTTCATCGACTAGACAAGGGGACATCAGGGTTAATGTTGGTTGCTAGAACAGAAAAGATGAGAAATGAATTGGTGAAAAAGTTTAAAGGTAGAACAATTAAAAAAACGTACTTGGCGTTAGTTTGTGGTGATTTATCTTCTGATGGAGAAATAAGAGTGCCTATTGGTAGATCAAAATATGTCTTTGGTAAATTTTCGGCTAATGAGGAAGGGAAGGATGCAGAAACTCATTTTTATTTGTTAAAAAAGTTGCAGTATTTAGGTAAAACATATTCTTTGGTGGAAATAAATTTAAAGACGGGGCGGACACATCAAATCAGGGTTCATTTTAGTTATTTGGGGTGGCCACTAGTAGGGGATAAGACTTATGGTGGAGAAGAAATATTAGGATTAAAAAGGCCCTTTTTACAGGCAAAAAAGCTGGAATTTATTCATCCTTTTAACAAAAAAAAGATGTTGTTTGAAAGTGATTTGGCGGGTGATTTACAGGATATCTTAGACAAGATATGAAAAGGATAATTATATTAATTTTTTTTGTATTGGCAGGGGTGTGGTTGCTTTTTAGGGCATGGAGAAGGGATGATTTTAAAATAGGAATAATAACTTCGAATAATGTAGCTTTGTTGTCGATTTCTCCGAGTAGAGGAATGATTAACTTGATGACTCTTGCACCTGAGGTGGAATTGTGGTTTCCCCAAGGAATGGGGTGGTATCCAAGTAATAAGATAAAAAAAATCTATGAAACTGAAAAAAATACGGATTTAATCAAGAAAATGTTTTATTATAATTTTGGTTTTTTCCCAGAGAAAATTGCCTTTTTAGAGAATGTTGACGAATGGCGTGGTTGGGAATTGGTGAGGTATTTGGGAATTGTTGATTGGTTAAGATATTTGATGGAACAAGATAGTTGGTTATATAAGACAGAAATTCTTAACAGAAGCATGGAGATGGAAAAAGAAGTTCTTGATGAAGTTTTACCGCGGGATTTTGCCGATAGCGAATTACAGTCTGGTGAAGTAAAGATTAGCGTAATAAATGCAACTCAAGAAAATGGTTTAGGATCTTTTGTGGCGGATAGATTAAATTGGATGGGTTTTAATGTGGTTGCAGTCGAAAGCGAAGGAAATAAGGAAAATTGTGAGGTTATGGTAAAGACAACACTTGATGAACTGACAGAAAAATATACTGAATTGCTAGCTGATATTTATAAGTGTTCTCAAATAAGTAATGCCGCTTTGTTGCCAAATGAGGTGGTTTTGTATTTAGGTCAAAACTACGCCTCAATGATAAAATATAATAGTTATAAAAAATAATTTTAACCTTATGTCAGGACATTCTAAGTGGGCAAATATAAAAAATAGAAAGGGGGCACAGGATAAAAAGAGAAGTGAGGCATTTACGAGAGTCTCAAAAAATATAATGACTGCCATAAGAGAAGGCGGCGGAAATTGTAATCCCGAATCAAATATTTCACTTCGTGAAGCGATTGATAGATCTAGAGCGGTGAATATGCCAAAGGAGAACATTGATAGACTGTTGAAACGTTTTGAGGAAAGGAAAAATAGTGTAACCTATGGAGTTTTTGAAGGTTTTGGACCCTTTGGTGTACCAATGATGATCGAGGTTGAGACAGACAACAAAAATAGAATATTAGGGGAGATAAAGTTAATTTTCCGAAACTATGGTGGTAATTTAGGTGAGAGTGGTAGTGTGGCTTTTATGTTTGATAAAGTAGGGGAGATTGAAGTAGAAAGCAAAATCGACGAGAATTTGGAATTGGAATTGATTGACAGTGGAGTTAAAGATATTGAAGGAAAGGTGGTAACAACTGAAGTAACAGATTTTGGTAGGGTAAGGAATAAGATTAGAGAGATGGGTTTAGCGATAGAAGATTCAGGATTGGTTTTTAGATGTCGAGGAAATACGGTACTGGAGTCAGAAGAAGAGGTGGGTAAAATTTTGGATATGATTGACGAATTGGAAGAAAATGATGATGTGGTTAATGTTTTTGCCGGATTTGACTATGCCAAAAAGACTTAGATATTTTATTTCCTCAGCAATTGGGGCAGTGGGCTTCTATCTATATTTGGGTTTGTCGGTTGAATCAAGGTATTACGGGTTAATGTTGCTACTGGCTATGGTGGCATTTTGTTTTTGGTTTGGTCTAGGGATAATATTTGAGGGTGATATCGATACAAAGATTATGGCGGTATTGTTACCTGTATTGTGGACTCTTGGATTTGGGTTGTTTTCTGCATTATTGCCTACAAACTGGTTGTATTTGCTATTTTTAACAATATTTTTTGGTGGAGTGTTGTATGCCATGTTTTTAGCCGAAAATGTATTTTTAGTGGCCATAGGTTATAAAACAGTACCTCTATATCGGGCGGCTTATACGGTGAGTTTGATTCTAATATTGTTAGTTTCTTTTTTTGTTTTCGATAGTTTATTTTCATTCAAACTACCTTTTTGGGGAAATATGTTGGCAACAGCATTTTTAGGATTACTAATTTTTTCTTATCAGTATTGGGCCGTGGCGATTGAATTATCTGATGATGGAAAGCAAAAAGGCAAGTGGCCATATGTACTGATACCAACTTTATTGTTAATGGAATTTGCAGGAGTACTTTCTTTTTGGCCAGTAGGTATTTTTAAGGGATCAATTTATTTAGTCTCAGTTATATATGCAATATCTGGCCTATTACAGGCAGAAATACGAGATAGATTGTTCAGAGGAGTTATTCTTACATATAGCTATATTGGAGTGGCGGTGGTGCTGGCAGTAATTTTGGTGACGAACTGGGGATAAAAATAGATAAATAGTTGAATAGTAATAATGTAATTTATTTGGAATTTACCGTATATATTGTATATTTAAGAGGGGAGTAAGGGGGAGCTATACGTTTAGGTACACCTTAAAGCGACGATTTTTATTTTAAATGAAAAAATTGTTTGTGAGAGAGCATGTAATTTAAATTAAAATAAATAGGGTAATTACCGAAAAATTTTACACGGAGTCGGGGAGTGGGGAAGTGGAAGGGCTGTTTTCACGATATATCCTATAATTTTCACGATAATTATAGGATATTATAGGACAATAATAATGATATAGAATGATATAGTCTGTGTGGAAAACTGTTTAGCAGTCGACTATATCACTTCTCAGGTTCTGGAGAGGGCTACCGGAGGGGTAGAGGTAGTGGATAGACAAATAGTTTAATTAGATAAATAGTTAATAGTAATGGTGTTGTGATAGGTGTAGTAATAGTATTACTCCCCACCGACAGGGTAGTCATTTTTACTATGTCGCACAATGTATCTTTTACGACTATACGTTAGTGGGAAGTGGAGGGGAGTGTCAAAAAACTTATTTTTTTTAATTTTTATTTTTTTTGTTTTTATTTTGTTTTTATTATTCATCACCTTATTAAATAAGGTACCTAATTACTCTATTGTTGCTTGGTCTCCCAAAATATTTTGTTAGGCATAAAATTGCCTATTGCCACTTCCCTAACCCTCTTTTTAAGGGGAATAGTAAAAAAACGCCAAAAAATACGTTAAAAAACGTAGTGACTTCACCAGAGCCTCGTAAACGCACGTTTTTATATTTTGTATGTTAGGATTAAGTATGGATATAGATTTGGCGGTAGCCATCAGAAGATTTCTTGAATATTTGGAGGTAGAAAAGAATTGTTCAAAATTAACTGTTAGAAATTATTCTCATTATCTTGAGGTTTTGCAGAAGTATTTTGAAGGGATTGGAAAAGTGAGTCCAATGGTTTCTGATATTACTCAAGAAACAGTAAGAAGTTTTAGATTATATCTATCAAGACAATCAGGTGTGGACGGTGAAATGAAAGTTGTAACTCAGGGTTATTATGTTATAGCCCTAAGATCATTTTTGAAATATTTAATTAGAAACGATTTTAAGGTCATGCAACCAGAAAAGATTGAGGTACCCAAAAACAAAGACCACTCTCTAAAGTTTTTGAATGGTGAGCAAATAGAAAGGTTGCTAAATCAGCCTTTGTTATCGACAAAAGTAGGTATTCGAGATAGGGCAATCTTGGAATTGTTATTTTCAACTGGTTTACGTGTTTCCGAATTAACAAGACTTAATCGTGATCAAATTAACCTTAAAACACGTGAATTTGGTGTAATCGGAAAAGGTGGAAAAGCTAGAGTTGTATTTGTTAGCGTTCGAGCCGCGGTATATCTTGATAAATATTTAAAAACAAGAAGCGATAAAGACAGACCCCTCTTTATTCGCTATGGGGGAAAAAGGGATTTAATTACCGAAGAAGAAAAAATGCGTTTGACTCCCCGCTCGATTGAAAGATTAGTAAAACACTATGTAAGACTAGCAAAACTTCCAGTTGAAGCTACTCCCCATACATTACGTCATTCGATGGCGACTGACTTGTTGAGAGCTGGGGCTGACCTCCGCTCGGTACAAGAAATATTAGGTCATAAAAATATTGCTACGACGCAAATATATACCCATGTAACTGACGCTCATTTGCGTGAAGTCCACGATAGATTTCATTCAGGAAACAAAAATAAAGATATTTCAGATGAAAGATAGATGTGTAACAGGTGTGTCCTATAGTTTCAATGATTTCGGCGAAGAATGGGATAAATGTATTTAGTCGACTCCCCTAACCTACTCAAGTGACGATTTTACCCTATTTTAGGCTGTTAATAGTTTTTTGAAGCTGAATAGCAATTAGCTGGAATGAGTGCTAAAAATAAAAAATACTATATAACTGTCCTATAATTTTGATATAGTTATATCCTATATTTTTTTAGGTGGCTCACCTACTTCGGAATGTGATGCGAGAACAGTCATTGCACTGACTTTGTCGTCGTTTTTTAGTCTCATCAGAATAACACCTCGGGTGTTTCTTGATAAGGTGGGAATATCTTTTAGAGGAAGCTTGATGGTAACTGCTTTTTTAGAAACAAAGATTACTTGTTCATCATTCTCGTTGACAACGACGGCAGCGGCTAAATTACCAGTTTTGCTGGTAAGATTGGCAACTTTTACTCCCATACCCCCTCTTTTTTGTAAAGGATAAAGGTAGGCATCGCTTCGCTTTCCAACTCCGTTTTCAGTAATTATTAGAAGATGTCGGAAGAACTTACCACCTTTCTTTTCTTCTTTGGCGGCGGTGATGCTTTGAGGTAAAACATCAATTCCAACAAGAAAATCGTTTTCTTTTAAGGTAATACCTCGAACTCCGCGGGTATGGCGGCCCATAGGTCGGCAATCTATTTCATTAAAGCGAATACATTTTCCATTGTGAGTAGCCATAAAAATTTGGTCATTACCTGAAGTTAATCTGGCCCAAATTAGTTCGTCGTGAGGATCAAGTTTAATGGCAGCTAGTCCTGATTGACGAATGTTTTTAAACTTATCGATAGCAGTTTTTTTGATAGTGCCGTGTTTTGTGGCTAAAAGAATATATTTGGCGGGATTATTTTTACTTATAGGTAAAACCGTTTGGACACTTTCCCCTTGGATAATATTGATTAAATTGACGGCAGCCTGACCCTTTGATTGACGACTACTTTCATTGATATCCCAAACTTTTATTTTGAAACAACGTCCTTTGTTGGTAAAAATAAGAAGATCGTCGTGAGTATCAACAAAAAGCATATTTTCAACTTCATCCTCAGCTTTGGTGGTCATTCCCATGACGCCGACACCGCCTCGTTGTTGAGTTCGGTATGTCTCAAGAGGGACACGTTTTATGTATCCACCTCTAGTTAAGGTTACAAGAGTAGCTTCGTTTGGAATTAAATCTTCATCACTAAAACTTTCAAGCCCTTTAATATAAATTTTTGTTAAGCGTGGGTCAGAATATTTTTCCGAAATTTCCTTGTTTTCAGTTTTTAGTACTTCGACCATCTTTTCAGCAACAGTAATTATGGATGTAAGATGAGCAATAGTTTTTGAGACCTCATCATATTCGTCATCAATTTTTTGTCTTTCCAATGCGGCAAGACGGCGGAGTTGCATTTCCAATATGGCGTTGGCTTGAAGATCAGTAAAGCCAAATTTTGACATTAAATTATCGCGAGCATCATCGGTAGATTTTGAAGCACGGATAGTTTTAATAACTTCGTCAATAACATCGAGAGCTTTTTTGAGACCCTCCAGGATATGGGCTCTCATGTATGCAGATTTAAGTTCAAAGATACATCGACGGCGAATGACAGTTTCTCGGTGTCTTAGGAATAAAAGTAATATTTGTCGAAGATTTAGGGTTTGGGGAATGTTGTTTACGAGAGCTAAAAGATTGGCGGAATATGACGATTGGAGAGCAGTGTATTTGAAAAGTTTATTGAGGATGGCTTTTGGTTTACCATTCTTTTTTATTTCTACAACAACTCGAATACCGTGTCTGTCGGACTCGTCTCGGAGATCAGAGATACCAATAATCTTTTTGTCAGTAACTAATTGAGCAATTTTTTGAATCATTTCAGACTTGTTGACTTGGTATGGGATTTCAGTAATAACAATTCTGATTTTTCCTGATTTTGTTTCTTCAATGTTGGTTTTACCGCGGAGAACAAATTTACCACGACCAGTGGTGTACATTTCTAAAATTCCTGTTTTTCCATATATTTCACCGGCAGTAGGAAAATCAGGTCCGGTAACGAATTTTGTTAGATCTTCGGCAGTAGCAGTTGTTTCAAAATTAAAGGACAACTTTTCAAGTTCATGAACTGGTTTTAAGACTATTTCTTGGGTGGTGAGATGTTTGTTTAAAATCGGATTGATTTCGATGGGACTTTCCTGTTTTTCAAGAGTAGCGGTATTCAAAACATGTTCTATTCCAGCACAAAGTTCCTTTAAATTGTGGGGGGGAATTTTTGTAGCCATGCCAACCGCGATGCCGTCAGCACCGTTGAGTAAGAGACCAGGAATACGTGTTGGGAGAACCTCAGGTTCTTTTAAAGTGGCGTCGAAATTGTCAACCATGGGGATGGTATCTTTTTCTATGTCAAGAATCATTTCGGGAGCAATTTTGCTTAGTTTGGCTTCGGTGTAACGCATGGCGGCTGGTGGGTCACCATCAATAGAACCAAAATTTCCTTGACCGTTGATGAGTGGATAGCGAAGTGAAAAACTTTGGGCCATGCGGACCATAGAACCGTAAACTGCCATGTCACCATGAGGATGATATTTTCCGAGAACTTCTCCAACGACTTTAGCAGATTTTGTAAAACGTCCACCTGGAGTTAGGCCCATTTGATCCATGGCAAAAAGAATACGACGATGAACTGGTTTTAAACCGTCACGGACGTCTGGGAGAGCTCGGGCTACTATCACAGACATGGCGTAGTCTAAATACGACTTTTCCATCTCTGGAACAATATCGACATCGAGTATTTTGCCGGTATTGTTGATAAAGGTGGGGGTATCGTTGACGATGGTGTTTTTTTGGTTATCTACAGTCATAGTTCGTTTAGATTACTCTATTTAACATTGGTTTTAATTCTAATAATGTTGTTTCTAAATCTTGGGCATTAAATCCTAGTTCAATAGCTTCTGAATAAGCACTTTGAGTCATGTTAGCAGTATTATCAAATTCCTCTAAATTGTTGTTGCGAAAAAATCTAAGGACATCCTTAAAAGAGGAAGCAATGTTTTTTTGATCTGTGGCCATGGCGATAAGAAGTTTTGTGTCTTCTGAGGGATACATTGTATTTCTATATTCAGCGAGTCTTAAGTTTTCTTCAGCTTTTAAAATTCCTAATGTTGAGCTAATAGAATGTCTTTGTGTTGTTTCATCTCCAGAGGTATTTGATATTAATTTGTTAGCTATTATTGATAGTTTTTCTTGTTTTGGTTTGATTTCTATGTTTTGTGGTGTTGTTTCTGCCATATTTTTTGGATATTAAATATCTAGATTCGCCAAATGGGCGTGGGTAACGATAAATTTTTTTCTGGGGGGAACTTCTTCACCCATTAGGATTCGAAAAATTTCATCTGCCTTTTGAGCATCTGAAATAGAAACTTTTTTAAGGAGTCTTGTTTCTGGATTCATTGTCGTTTCCCAGAGTTGTTGAGGATTCATTTCTCCCAAACCTTTGTAGCGTTGTAAATCATAATTTTTGGAAGTATCAATACTATTTAAATAATTTTCCTTGTCTTCGTCGGTATAGACGTATTTTACTTCTTTTCCTTGTTTGATTTTGTAAAGAGGTGGCATGGCAATATAAATGTGACCATTTTCAATAAGTCCTGGTAGATGGCGAAAAATAAAGGTAAGTAAAAGCGTGGCAATATGAGAACCATCGACGTCAGCATCAGACATCAGAATGATTCGATGGTAACGTAGTTTGTCCAAATTAAAAGTATCACCAATGCCCATACCTAAGGCGATAATAAAATCTTTCAGTTTATCAGAGCCGACAACTTTGTCTAGTCGCATACCTTCTGTGTTTAGAGCCTTTCCCCAAAGTGGTAAGATGGCCTGAAACTTACGATCACGTCCTTGTTTTGCTGATCCTCCAGCAGAATCTCCTTCGACAATATAGATTTCACATTCCTCAGGTTTTTTACTTTGACAGTCAGCCAATTTTCCAGGTAAACCCATAGAGTCGAAAGCACCTTTGCGCATAATCGCGTCTTTGGCAGCTTTGGCGGCTTTACGGATTTGGATAGTAAGAAGTGCTTTGTTGATAATTGCCTTGGCGGCTTCAGGGTGTTCTTCAAAATAAGTATCAAGTTGTTCTCTGACAATTTTGGCAACAATGGGTTGGACTTCAGAATTACCTAGTTTTCCTTTGGTTTGACCTTCAAACTGAAGGTCTTTACTACCCATCTTGATGGAAAGAGCTGCAGTTAAGCCTTCACGAACATCATCACCAGTAATAGAATCGTCTTTGTTTTTTATCATTTCTTTGCGCTCGGCATAGTCTTTGATTGATTTGGTTAGGGCTGTTTTGAATCCAGCCAAGTGAGTACCGCCTTCATGAGTATTGATAATATTGACGAAAGAAGGAGTATTTTCTTGGAAGGTATCGTTGTATTGAATGGCTACCTCAACATCAACACCATCGCTAGTACCATGAATATAAATAGGTTCATGGATAATTGTTTTACCTTTGTTTAATTCACGGAGGAGGGACAAGATCCCACCTTCAAAATAATAGTGATGTTCACTATGGTTTCTCTCATCATAAAAATGAAAATAAATTTTACTGGTTAAATAGGCTCTGTCTTTGAGAGATTTTATAATGACTTTATTTTCAAATTCGGTAGTTTCTTTAAAGATTTCAGGATCGGGATAAAAGGTGGTGGTGGTTCCAGAAATATTTTCTGGGATTATCTCTTTTAGCTTTTCAACTTTGGTTTCTGGAATGTCAGTGAGTTTGGTTTTAACTCTACCTTGGGAAAATTCCATGAAGTAGGTTTTATGGTCGCGGCGAACTTCTACCTGATAGAGATTACTTAGAGCGTTAACACAGGCAGCACCAACACCATGTAGACCACCAGAGACCTTGTAGGCAGCTCCTTCAAACTTACCTCCAGAATGGAGGGTAGTCATAATAACTTCTAATGCGGGCTTTTTGTATTTGGGCATCATATCGATTGGGATACCACGACCATCATCAGCAACTGTAGCTGAATTGTCTGGATGAATGATTATCCAGACATTTTTGGCAAAACCAGCAAGGGCTTCGTCGATAGAATTGTCGATAATTTCAGTTAAACAGTGATGTAAACCGTGGGTATCAGTGGAACCGATATACATGGCGGGACGTTTTCTAACTGGTTCTAGTCCTTCGAGAACAACAATTTGTTCAGAAGTGTATTTTTGATTATCAGCCATTTTTTAGATTTTATTGAATTTTTTGGGACAATTTCATTGTAGCAGATAAAAATAGCTTAGCAATAAGCAAATTATGTGGAAGAATAGGATAAAAATATATGTAAAAATGTATCAAAAAGGGTCAAATTTGGGGTGAAAAAATAGCCTAAAATAAGGCTGTTTTTTTGTGATAAAATGAGTTAAATATGCCATATGATCCTCATGGAAATGAACTGAAACCATTTTCTGGACCTGAGGTTGAAGCGACTCTGTATTATCAACCTGCAGTATTGCGGATGGATCAAGCACAATGGTTGGCTGATATGGGACATACGGTTTCTATTAGAGGTGGAGATGGGAAAATGATAAAGCTGGAAAAGAGAGAAGCAGTCTTGGAACCAATACATATTACAAGTAGTAATCCTGAAATTGTTGAATTTTTTGCAAGACAAGCAGAAAAGCCAAAAAAATCTTAATCCCTTTTGAGATTCTTTAAACTTTCAAAGGCAATAATGGCGGTGGCTACAAGCACATTTAGAGAAATGTTTATTCCATACATAGGAATTTCAATAATCTGATCACACATTTTTAGAGTTGACTCCCCTATTCCATTCATTTCACTGCCGGCAACAATAGCAAGAGGAAATTTATATTTTGCTTTTCGGTAATTTACACTTTTATCACCTTGTTCACAGGCAACAACTTGATATCCATATGCCTTCAATTTATTAAGACACTCCCCTGCTGAATCATATTGTTCCCATGGAATCCATTTCCAAGTGCCAATTGAAGCCCGATGAATTTTTAAATTTGGAGGAGTAACTACTGATCCACATAAATAAACCTTTTGAGCTCCTAGTGCGTCGGCAAGACGAAAAAAAGAACCAATGTTGTAGGTGTCAAGGACATTGTCTAAAACCAAAACGAGAGGATTACGTTTGATTAGATTTTGTTTTTTTTGTGAATCCCCTACTTTAGAATTACGTAATTGATGAGAATTTAGTTTCATAAAAGTATGTTTTAATTATATCAAAAAATCCCCCATTGCAGGGGGATTTTTAAGATTAAATTAAGTGTTAGCAACCTCCAGCTGCAGGAGCTACACCATCAAGATCCTCTAGTAGTTGTTTACATTCATTTGGACTTTTTTGGAAAGAAGCACAGACAGCTTCTTTGACAACATTTGGAGTACGGTATCTATCTTGGGTGGCAACTTTGTTTCCGATTTTGAGATTACCTTTTCCGTCTTGAGCATAAGCAGCCTCGGGTGGAAAGGCAACATCATTAATTAATACAGTTGGAGAACTGGAAACATTATATCTAGTGGTAAGAAGGATTTCTTTTTCAATTAAGCTAATCCCCTCTTTGTTGAAACATTCGGTTATTTTTGTGGTGTCTAGACCGGCAGATTTAGCTTGGTTTTCCCAACAAGAATCAGCATTTTCTTGGGTACAATTTTTGTTGACAGCATCGACAAAAGCCCACCACTGAGATTTGTCAGTACTTTGATTCCAGGCACAGATTTCTCGAATATTTTGATTTGCCTCCTGACGACCATGGAGTGAGGAATACATGACTCCGTTACTGGATTTGACATAATTGTTGGTATTGAGGCATTCTTTGGAACCGGCAATGATAGCCTTTTGACATTCGGCGATATTGGTAAAGTATTTGTTTTCAACATAAGTAGCACACAGGTTCACGTCTCCAGCATAAGTTTTACAATAGGAATCTAAGTTGTCTATCTTGTTAAAAATATAGTGTGGAACAATTTCAGCTTTGTCCTTAAATAAATCGTAAACTGGTTTAAGGACATCTTCAATTTGATTTCCAAAAGGACAAAAACTCATAACAAAAAATTTAAGTTCTGGTTTTTGGCTTTTTTGAGCAGCAAAAACATTTTTTGCTTCAACTTTTGGTGATATATCCCTTAATTTGTTCCAGGCAAAACCTGAATAAAAAGAGGTTCCAAGAAGCAGAAGTCCTAGTGTGATGGCGAAATGGGTAGGTAGTTTTATATATTTACTAATTTTGATTTTAACGT
This sequence comes from Candidatus Methanoperedens sp., assembly GCA_035562735.1. Lineage (GTDB taxonomy): Bacteria > Patescibacteriota > Microgenomatia > UBA12405 > UBA12405 > UBA12158. The sequence continues at coordinate 9,056 of DATMWB010000035.1, read as the reverse complement.
ATTGGTTTTCAGTTGTTGCATTTTTTTTCATAGAAATAAAAATTATTAATTTTCCTCAACAATAGAAATAGCTCCGACTGGACAGGAACTAATAGCTGTATTGATACTGTCGGTAATATTTTCTGGTTGGGTTTTTACTTTAGCTTTGAAGATGGTATTGTCCATTTCGAAGACAGCTGGGTCTATGAGGGGACAAGTATTGCATCCGATACATTTGTTTTGGTCGATGACCACTTTTGATTTTGACATATCAAAGATTATAACAAATTATCTTCGAGGTATTTTTTATAAAATCTACCAGAGGTAATAATGGCGTTTAATAGCATGGCAATTCTTTCTTCGGCCTCCTCTCGTGAGAGATTTTTTAAATTATTTGGAAAATAGTGAAATATCTCATTTCGACCGTACTTCCATGCATTCCAAAGTTTTTCGGCTAGAATTTCCCCTTCTTCGTTAAGATTGGCTAATTTCTGATAGATTGAAAAACGTTTATAACGAAGTGAAGGATTTAATGTTTTACCAACACGAAAACGATCACTTTCATAATTATATTTGTCGATAATATTGGTTTTCAAAAAAAAGTCTTTCAAATATCCCTCGTAGGCTTTGGCGGCGGGTGAAACCAAAAAAGAGTAATCGTTGATATGATCATGTTCAAGACTTTTTAAAACAACTTCGACATCGTTTATTAGAGAGTCCTGAGAGGGTGATAAATATCTTTTAGCTTCTGCTAGTAATTCTTCTGAAATTTGGGTCATCGAGAACTTATTAAAAATACAGTAAAGAGTAGATTAACAACTATAAAAGTTAAGAGATAATATTTCAATGATTCAGTCGGGAGTTGCTTGGTTTCTCTGGCAAATAACCAAAGTTTTAAGTGTTCTGGATTGTGCTTATAATCCTTGATTTCATCAACCAAGAGATGAAAATTAATGGCGAGTAGAAATGCTTTTGCAAAAATTCCAGAACTAGAGGTAAAAACAAAAAAAGAAATTAGAGTAATAACAATTTGAAAAAAATAATGATGGAAAATAAGGCTGTTGTGATGGAGGTGGGTGGCTTCAAGGAGTTTTAGTAAAGATTTATAGTCGCCTTTTTTCCAAGCGATGAGTGCGAGTCGACTTTCTTCTAAATCGGGTTTCAAATAAAACCAATAAACTAGGTGGTCAATATCGAGAAAAAAGGAACCCAAAATTAATCCAAAGAATAAAAAAATAAAATTATACCAAGGGACGTTTTGGAAGAGCCAAAGAAGAACAATGAGAAAAAAGACGATAATAAGTGGCGTAAAATGATTTTTTAGTTCCTGTTTCACTAATTAATATTAGCAGAAAAGTTTATTCATATCTTAGGGCTTCGATGGGAGAGAGCTGACTGGCTTTACGGGCGGGAGCGACACCAAAGATGATTCCGACAGCAAAGGAAACACCAAAAGCAAGTGAAACTGAACCGAGAGTAACTTGGGCGGGAAAGAAATTGTTAATAGCAGCGGTACCAAGAGCTCCAAGGACAATACCAATAAAGCCTCCGATACCTGAGAGTATTACAGCTTCAAAAAGGAATTGAATTAATATGGCATTGGGAAAAGCACCAATAGCTTTTCTCAAACCAATTTCTCGGGTACGTTCTGAGACGGTAACGAGCATTATATTCATAATGCCAATACCACCGACAACTAGGGAAATGGCAGCAATGCCAGTGAGAGCTATGGTTAGGGTGCCTATAATTGAATTAATAGAACTTAAGAGTTGGGAGCTGTCAAAAACGGTAAAAGCATCTTTATCGTATTTTTTTAAAAATAATTTATTAAGCTCAGATTTTGTTGACTCGACAATATCTTTACTGGAAGTTTTTATCATTATTTGGGCAAGATCTTCGTTACCGTTTATGTTAAAAACAACGTCTAATGGAGTGTAAACTTGACTATCTTGATCAGGTCCTCCAAAAGAAGAACCTTTTTTATCGACAACTCCAATTATTTTATAATTTTTCCCCTTGATAATAACAGTGCGATTGAGTGGATTTCCACCTGGAAAAAGATCGTTAGCAATTGTATATCCCATAACTAAAACAGGGCTACCTTTGTTGTACTCTTCGAGAGTAAACCAACGTCCGTTTCCGGCGGAAGGTAATCGATTTAGTAACTCACCAAGCTGATTGGTTGAACCAGCTAAAGTAATGTTGTCTTTGGTTATTTTGTTGGATTTTATTTCAACAATGGTTGCAGCCATAGGCAGAACAGTAACTCCCCTTATGTTGCGTTTTATATTATTGACGTCGGCAATAGAAAATTTAGTGGTAACAAAACGGGAACTTTCACCACTACTAAATCCACCTTTGTCGTTAAAAATTTTTCCAGGAGAGATAAAAATTGAATTTGAGCCAAGACTTTCAAATTGTTGATTAATATAAATAGTTAAACCATTGCCAATCGAGGTTAAGAGGATAACTGAGGTGACGCCGATAATAATACCCAAGGATGTTAATAATGTTCGACTTTTGTTTTTCAGAACAGCTCTGATACTACTTTGAAATAAATCCCCTATTGATGGTTTTAACATGGGTTGCTGGTGACTTTTCCGTCTTTAATAATAATTATTCTTTCTGCTTGTTTGGCTAGGTCCATGTCATGGGTGACTAAAATAATGGTATGACCTTCATGGTGTAATTGATGAAAGAGAGCAATGATTTCTTTTCCTGATTTTGAATCTAAATTTCCAGTGGGTTCGTCAGCCATAATAATCTTGGGATTATTGATAAGGGCTCGGGCAATGGCTACACGTTGCTGTTGACCACCAGAGAGTTGGGCGGGAGTGTTTTTTAATTTATCACTAAGTCCGACTTTGGTAAGCATTTCGATGGCTCTTGGGAGACGCTCTGATTTTGGCACATCAGAGTATAAAAGTGGTAAAGAAACGTTTTCAGCAGAAGATGTTTTTGGTAAAAGATTAAACTGTTGAAAAACAAATCCTAGAGTGACATTTCTGGTTTTTGCTAGTTCCTCCTCGTTAAGATGGGAGATATCCTGTCCTTCAAGTAAAACTTTTCCGTCCGTTGGATTGTCGAGAAGTCCGACAATATGCATGAGGGTTGATTTTCCTGAACCGCTGGGTCCAGTAATGGAGACAAACTCACCTTGATGAATACAGATTGAGACACCATCAAGGGCATTGAAGGTTGTGTTACCTGAGGTATAGGTTTTAACAATGTCTTTTAGCTCCAGAACAGGTTGAGATGTTTTAGATTTTTTTGATAACAACTGAGTCATTGGAATTTAGTCCTTCTAATATTTGAACTTCGGTATCATTTTCAATACCGGTGGTGACGTATGTTTTTATTAAACCTTTTTCTGCTTTTACCCAAACATAGCTTTTACCATTGTCATCATTGAGAGAATCTAAGGGAATAACTAGAGCATTGTCTTGTTGGTTTATGGTAATTTGGGCATCACCATCCATTCCTAGGCGGTAGGAGAGATTTTGATTGTCCACTGGGAGCTTAAAGCGGATTTCATAGACTGTCGAAGTTTGTCCAGCCACAGGAGTAAAGGAAATGTAGGTGATTTCTGATTCAAATGAAACATCGGGAAAGGCGTCGACTCGGATGGTAGCTGATTGGCCGACTTTGATTTTTGTAACTTCTTCTTGATCGATTTCAGACTTAAAGTAGATTGATTCGGGATTTATTATGGTAAAGGTGGCGGTAGCGGGGGTGATATTGGTGCCAGTTAGTGGTTGTTCAACATCGGTGACCACACCGGCAATTGGGGAATAGAGGGTAGATTCTTTGATGGCCATATCGGCAATCTCATAACTAATGACAGTGTTATCAAGTGAATATTGAGTCCTATCTAAAATTCTTTGGACGGTATCGGAAATTACAGTATCTTTATATTCATCTTGTTTATCCCAAAATTGACTTAAATTACTTCGGTAATTATTAAATTGAGTTTGAAGTGATTTACGTAATTGTTCTTTGTCAAGAGAGGCAATGGCTTGATATTTTTTAACCCTATCCCCTACTTTGACACCTACCCAAACTAATTTTCCTGAATTTTGAAAACGAAGGGAGGCTATCTCACTAGCTGAAACTGATCCTGCAAGGATTAGTTCTGATTTTATAGCTTTAGTTTCAACGTTGACCACAGTATCTTTTTGGGGATTGAGAACTTCGGGATTCTTGTATTTTTGTGCTTGAATACGAGAGACGCTAAAAAATAAAACAATGAGGATGACAATGCCAATAATTAGCTTGTTTTTATATTTCGAAAAAAAGTTCATAGACCTTTAGATTATACACAGAAAATGTTAATTTAGCTTTGGTTAATTTCTTTTTCTTTCCTTAGCTCTTTGAGCTTCCACATAAAAAGTCTTGAGGGACTTTTGACTTGACCTGGAGAGTGATCTTTTATGTAATAGCGGGCTTTTTCCAGTATTTTTCTATCCTCGTTTTTGGCTAGTCGGATGTAAAGTGATTTGTTTTTCCAATCATCCAATTCAGTTGCAAGTTCTAGGCCATAAGCTTGAAATTCATTTTTGACAAATTTTTTTCGTGAGGCAATATTTTCTTTGAAAAGACTTAGGGTTTCAGCTACCGAAGTTGGTTTTTCTGTTCTTTTTTGGGGTAAAACTGATTTCATTAATAAAAGTATTATAATACTTTTATTAATGACTGAAGAATTGTTGGATGTGTTCAAAAAACCTGAGAAAATTTTTGTGCTAGGGATTGGAGAAGTGAGTGAAGGTCAGGAGGTGATAATTCCGGAACACAATATTACCTTAACAAATGATGGTGATATTGGAATAAAATGTCCTTCTAGGACCGGTAAGGTTTCTTTTTACGGAGGAATTCCGCGTTATGTTGCTGAGGTTGAGTGTGGAAATGCCAATACCCTTGACGCGAAAATCCAGTGTGCCAAAAGATGGAAAAGTGAATAGAGGGTGGTGATTATTTAATCATGGTTAAAATCATTTTGAAGGCTTTGTTGGCTTTTAGAGCGTGGGGTATGTTTGCTGGCATGAGAATCATTTCATTCATTTTTAATTGGTGTTTTTTTCCTGAAAGAGTTATTTCTGCTTCACCTTCGGTAATAATTACTAGCGCATCAAAGGGAGTTGTGTGTTCACTTAGACCCTGACCCTTATCAAAAGAAAAAAGGGTTATAGTTCCCGCGGTTTTGTTGATAATTTCTTTACTGACAATAGATCCGTCTTGATAATTTATTGATTGGTTTATGTTTTGGGGTGTATTCATAATTGATTATAGCCTTTGTGGACTCGGGGGGAATTGAACCCCCAATGCGTCAATGCGAATGACGTGTTATACCGTTTAACTACGAGCCCCTAAACGGGTTGATTATAAAGGAAACTGGGGATAATTGCCAAAATTAGCGATAAATAAAATTGTTTTTTTAAATTATTTTTTGCGGAAGATACTATATATTGTAGGAAGTTTTGTATATCATTAATCAATGCCTGTTATAAAACGAGTTTTGGTAATGTTTTTGGTGCTGTTTTTTTTGAGTGCCAAGGGGGCAATGGCCATGTGTGAAGTTAGTACTGCTTCACTTAATTTACCAGCAGAAAGCGATGTATCCTTTGAAGTTAGTTATAGGAATACAACTGGAGAAAGTATTTCCTGGATAAAGATAGAGACATATTTTGTATCGATGATAACTGGTGTTCAAACAGAGATACAGGCTAGTGGTTGGACACTGGAGGATGTAGGAGAATACAATATAGTTTCGGGAGGAGTTTTATCGGCAGGTGAAACGGTAATGTTGAGTATTAGTGGTAGAACTGGAAGTTCAGGGAATAGTTTTACGTGGGATTTTGAAGGTGCTTTGAGTGCTGACGGAGAGGGGGCTGAATCATGTAATAGTCTAAACTTTACTATTATTAATATGGGTCCGACTGCTACATCTACTCCAACACCGACTATAACTCCAACACCTAGTCCAACAGCGGTACCACCAACATCTGTACCAAATGCTACCTCAACTCCCAATCCAACTGCGACTTCAATACCGACCGCTACACCCACATTAACTCCGACTGCTACACCCACATTAACTCCGACTCCCACACCAATTCCCTTGGTAGATAGAGTTGCACCAACTATTGAAATAAGTACTGATTTTTCAAAACCTTTTACTAGTACTCCAGTTATTTCTGGTACCTCAAGAGATGGTGGTGATATAAGAGTGGGAGTGGTTTTGGTGGAATATTCTATTGATGGAGGAAAAAACTGGCTACCTCTTAAAGATGTAGAAAATATTGGTGGGAGGGTAGTAAATTTTGAAGTATTACCAGGTAAATTTGATGACGGTAATTATTTTGTAAAATTTCGGGCGAAAGATTCTACTGGAAATGTGGGATATAGTCGGACTGTAGTTTTGATTATAGATAGGTTGCCTCCGCAAGTAGGGAGTGCACTTTTTCATATGGGGCCAATGATTTTAGAACCAAATGCTTCTGGTTATATATATAGTATTGCTGGTATGGAGGTAAAGGTAGTTTTTGGGGCAGTTGGTGGTCCGACAAAGATTGATTTGAATTATGATTCTCAAAAATTTCCAATGACCAAAAATGAGGAAAGTTTTTTATGGAGAGGGATATTAAACATAAATAATCCAGACAGTTTTGACATAATGGTTAGCTCGATTGATGGTGCAAATAACAAAACAGAGAGAAATATTGGAAAGATGGTGATATTATCACCTGGAAAAATTACCGATGAAAAAGATGAGGCAATAGAAGGAGCAAAGGTAAAGGTATATGTATTTGAGAAAAATATAAACGATTTCGTTTTATGGGAATCATTGCCCTATCTACAAACTAACCCTCAAGAAACAAATGAAGAGGGGGAATACAGATTGGTATTGCCTGCAGGAAGGTATTTTCTAGAAGTTGAATCCTTTGGAAAAAGGAAGCTTAGGAGTGAGATCTTCGAAGTATATTTTCCAACCCCTATTGATCAAAATTTTAAGCTAGAAAAAGCCCTTTTGGGAAATTGGTGGGCAAAGGTTGTTCCAATCAATGTGGTCAATAATTATTTGGGAGATGGTGGTATTGAGAGTGATTTGATAGGTAAGATAGTTCCTGACTTTGACTTAAGTGTTGGGGAAAACTTATTTAAGAACACTTCAATTTTTGGTCGACAAACAATTATTGCCTTTGTATCAAGCTGGGAAACACAGACAGCAGACCAATTGATCGCCCTTGACGAGTTTAAAGCAGAAAATGATGAAATGAATGTAATTGCAGTAGTGTCACAAGAATCAATTTCAAAAGTAGACATTATTAAAAAAATTGGAGGATACAAGGTAATGATGCTGGCTGATCCGGACGGGATTTTGGTAAATACCTTTGATTTAAAGACTTCACCGACCCACGTTTTTTTTGATAGAAAAGGTATTATTAAAGAAATGAAAGTAGGATTTTTGGATAAAGAAAATTTGTTGAAGGGGGTACTCAAATAATGTGGTTACAATTTTTTTGGGAAAATTTACATTTTGCGGCTAACTTATTGACAGGGTTGGCCTTTTTCTCGATATTCTGGTTGTATTTTGATGCTTGGAAGGAGAGAAAAACAGTTAAGGAAGGATGGAAAATACTTGGATTTTTGCTCTTATCCCTCTCATTTTTGCTCCACTCAATTTTGATTGAATCATCGGTTTTAAGTTCAGCAATATTAGTGTCCGAACTTAGTGAGAAGTTGGCGATGTTATTAAGAAATTTGGGTTATTTATCATTAGTAGTTGGTTTAGTTTCTGATCCTTTGATTCCAAAACCAAAGTTATTGGCGATTGTTCCTTTTGGTGTTTCAATTTTTTACTTTTTGTCTCCCCTATTGGCAGTTTCTGCGGCGTGGTTATACTTGCGTCGAGCTACAATTGGTTTGGAAAATCATACAAAAAAAGTCTCTTTGGCTTTCTTTTTTATGGCGATATACGAATTTTTGACAATCCCCTCTTTGTTTGTTGAGAGTTTGGATGTTAACGTTTTTCGTTTGGTATCCCCCTTTGGACCAGTATGGATTTTGGCTCACATTATTTTGATTTTAGGTTCGAGTATTTTAATAAAATGGACTTTTTCCTACTTATTAAAGAGGATAAATACTCAACTTTTTATAATTTTTACGACCACAACTTTATTGATTTTTTTACTGACAACAATTTCTTTTACCTTTTTGCTTTTGAAAAATTTATCGGATGAAACTTTAACTAGATTGAATACGGATGTAACAGTTTTGTCTTACTCTTTAGATGTTAAAAAGTCTGAAGCTTTGGCTACTGCTTTAATTTTGTCACATAATCCTAAGGTTGCTGATGCAGTTGTGAATAAGGATAAAAAATATTTGGCAACTGCCAGTGAGGAATTATTATTGTCAAGAAGAGTAACGAGTGTAATAGTGGTTGATGAAAATGGTCAGGTACTAGCGAGGGGTGAAGAGAGAGATAGAATTGGAGATTCGGTGTCAGAAAATGTGCTTTTTAAAAGATCGATGCTTGGTGAGGAGGTTTCGTCTCTTGTAACCCAAGATTCGGCTTTATCGCCAATAGTTTTAGTAAAAGCTGCTGTTCCAATAAAATTTGGTGAAAAAGTTGTGGGAGCAACAATAATCGGATTGTCTTTGGACAATAATTTTCTTGATGGAATAAAGAAGATAACAGGATTAGAGGTGGGAATATATGGAAGTGATATTTTGTCGGCGACAACAATTTCGGATTTAAGAGGAAAGACTAGACCAGTGGGGATAAGAGAAACAAACGATATCGTAATTGATAAAGTGATGTTAAGAGGAGAAAGTTATTCTGGCTTAGTATCACTTTTAAATACCTCTTATTTTGCAGTTTACTATCCCTTAAAAGATGTTGATAATGAAGTTGTGGGGATGTTGTTGGCAGGTAAGGCGGCAATTGGTATCTTTACCGCAGCAGGAAAATCAATAGAACTTACCTTTTTGGTAACGGTATTGTTGATGATTTTGTCAATATTACCATCATATTTAGTTTCAAAATATATATTTAATCAGTTGAAGTAGAGATGACCTTA
>DATMWB010000034.1:0-6849 GCA_035562735.1 Candidatus Methanoperedens sp. | reverse complement strand
GGATTCTTTTTTAATCACTGCAATTTTCTCTATAATCTCTGATACTTTCATAAACCAGTAAATCATGGCCAAAAAACTTTTTGTCGCCACCACAGCCACCTCACGCTGCGCCAATAATGGGTAAACTTTATCTACCATTCGCCCAAGCGTTGACAGAGGATTATTAATAAGTCCTACCACCTTAAATTTTTTTCTTAAAAATATTTCAGTTACCTCAATCAAATCCATCGTTTCCCCCGACTGCGACAAGACTACAATCAATGCATTTTTATCAAAACTTTCCAGCACATCTTTAATTTCTGAGGCGCAGTAAGCACTAGCTCTTTTTTTGAGTTTACTAGCAATTAGTTTTGCCCCCATTTCAGCCGCAATAGACGCCGATCCACATCCCACCAATATTACTTCTCTAGAATCTAGAATTACGTTTCTAAAATTTACTATTAGTTTCTTTTCCCCGTCAATTCTTTTTATAACCTTGTCACTTTCCAAAATTTCTTTATACATTGCTTGGCCTTCTGCAATTTCTTGCTGGCTCTGAACAAAATTTTTCCATTCAATTTTTATTTCTTTGTTTTTTAAAACATGACTAATTTTTATCTTTTGCTTGGGCAAAATCGTTACCATCTCCTGGTCTTGAAGATAATAGATGTGATTAATTTTTTGATCAAAGGCACCAAGGTCAGACACTATTTGGACTACTCCTTGCCCATATCCCACAATCAAGGGTGAACCATATTTATAACCAACAAAACCATTATCCTTTTTATTAAAAACTACCAAAGAATTTTTACCTTTAATAATTTTAGCCAAGTCTCTAATTCCTCTTTCTAGCTCAGAATATTTTTCCAAAAAATGAACCATTACTTCCGAATCAGTTTCTGACTTATAGTCATGATTCTTCATTCTTAGCTCGTTGTGATTTTCAACAATGCCGTTGTGAACCAGCCATAGATCTTTTTTGCAACTGCAAAAAGGGTGACAATTTTTTATCTTAATTCCTCCATGTGTTGCCCAACGGGTATGAGCCAGTACCTGTCTTGTCTTACCAATAATTTTTTTAGTATCAACCACTCCGAGTCCTCGATATAATTTCATCTTTTTGTCTCTTGCCACCAAACCCCAGCTATCATAACCCCGATATTCCATATTTTTAATTAACCGAGAAATTTCAGTTAAAGGACGAGCCTCTTTATAAGAGGCGGCTAAAATACCGCACATATTTTTATTTAATTTATAAGGGCGGTCACCAATTAAAACTTTCTTTTCAAAAATTTCTTAAGGTTGTTGGCACAACCTGGAGGTACCCGCAGATATTTCGATTTCCTCCTTCCTCGTTTTCCGCCTAGGCGGATCACACGCTATTTTTTAATAACGACCTACCTAAATATATCATTTATGTCCCACATTTCCAAAACCGATAAATTCTGGAATTCTTTTACAGTTTAAAATTGTTGCTGGGAAAATAGTTCCTCTACCAAATTTTTTATTGATTAATTCCGCTATCTCTGTTTCTTTCATTATTTTTTGTCTTTGACCAAAAATATCTCCTTGCCATGACTTTGGTCGTAAATCATAAATAACCACTACTGCCTTTTTAATTTCTCCATCAAACTCCGGAATTTTAGGATAAATTTTAGAAAACATTTCCCAGCCATTAATCATTCCTTCTCTAACTCTTAATTTCCCATTAATGTTTGTTTTATTTCCGCCACCCCACCACACAATTCCCACTGCCTCCATTTTTTGCCTATCGCACCTGTATCCCACCTTTAAACACAACTGATAAAGTATCCCCGCCAACTCTTGTCGATTTTTTGCTGGAATTTTTAAGGAAAATATTGCTGAAAAACTTTTTTTATATTTCCTCTTTTTATTATCAATCTCAAAACCCCGAAGTCGCCAGTACCAGTAATCAGCGCAAACAGAGTGAAAAATACTTCTCAATTCTTGTCGGCTCTTATTATAAAAATCTTGAGGATTTTTAATCCCGTTTACCTCCAGTTTACAGGCAGTTTTAAAGCTTACTCCATGTAAATCTGTTAATTTCAATTTTCCATAAATTTCCCAAAAATTATCTTTATGAATTTCTGTTAGACCGTCAGGTTTTTGCAGGTTAGACGCCACCTTTGCCAAAAATATATTTGGCCCGATTCCAATGGATACTGTAATCCATTCACCCAAAACTTCACGTATTTTTTCTTTTATTTTTAATCCAATTTCTTTTAAATTTCCCTCTATTCCTCTAAAATCCACCGCAAATTCATCAATAGATTTTGTCTGGACATTTGGGGAAAAAGCTAGCAAAATTTTTTTTAGACCTTTATTTATAAATTGATATTTTTCTACATCAGGTGTCAGAACAACTAAATCAGGACAGATTTTTTGAGCCTCCCCCACTCTCCATCCAGTTTTTATCCCCAATTTCTTTGCCTCCCTAGACGCCGCCAAAATACACCCACCGCCGTTTTCATAAGCTGCCACTACCACTTCTTTACCTCGTAGCAGGGGATTGGCTTGTTGTTCTATGGTGGCAAAACAGGAATTAATGTCCAAGAGCATTTTTTCATTTCTACTCTGGTTGAAGTCACTACTAGTCAGATAATCCATCGGCCACTTCGCTTAATTTCCAAAACAAATTTTCAGTGTTTAATACCAGTTTAAAAAACATCCCTCCCGAAGTTACCGAAAATACATGAAACAACTTTTTTCCCTTAAAAAACTGGTGATGCATTCCCACCGATTCTATTCTAAAGTCCCTGTTATTCCACTGAATTTGAATTGGTTTTATTTTGTTTTGATAATGGTTAAAATCCATCATTACTGAAACTGGAGCATCTATTTTTTGTCTCATGGCATCATCATACCCGAAACAAACCCGAAGATGCAAGAGGGCAAATTTAGAAAATATTTTGTATATCTTCTTTTATATCTTTGATATAGTAATATGTTATGCCCCGCTCACTTTACTCAACCTTTGGTGTCCGAAGAATTCTTAGACCCATCAATAAAAATCTTAGGAGATACGGTGTTTCCCGTGCTCTAAAAGAGGTTGTCCGAAAAGTTTCTCGTGAATTTATTATAAATATACCCAAGGGTACAAAAAAAGTTTTAAAAAACGAACCAGTTTTGTTGATCTGTAACCATCCCGCCCAAGCCGACGTTTTATTACTCCTCTCGGCCATTCCCCAAAGAAAAAAGACTTTTCTCATTGTCATGAGTGGAATTTTGTCTATCTTACCGGCCATCAATAAACATTTGATCCCCGTTTACATTAGCCATCGTTTTGACGAGAGAGGAAAACCTGATTGGAAAGTTAGATTACTCAAAAAAATTCACTTTACTCCAGAATATAGCCATGAAATTGCTCACCAAAAAAATATAAAAAGTATTGAGTTAGCAACACGAAAAATTGATGAGGGTTCCTTGGTAGGAATTTTTCCTGCTGGTGGCACTCCAGATGGCCGAACTTTTCTTCCCGGTGTCGGTCATATTATCAAAAATTTAAAACATCCAGAAAGAACCAAGATAGTTATGGCTCACGTTAGTGGGACTTCGACTGCTGATTTTCTTCGCATCTTACCATTTTTTAGCAAAATATTACCAAAATTTAAGATTGAGTTTTCTGATACTCTAAACGCTTCTGATTTTATTGGTGATAATGGTCGCCAAATAGCGACAAATTTACAAGGGGTATATGATCGCTGGTCGCTACCTTTTTATCCACTCCCAAAATTTCAAATGGCCGCCCTCTACCTCCGCTCTTTTCTATTTTTCCTACTTTTTAGGGGTTAGTGTTAAAATAGCTCTGTAACCCGGGGATTGGCGCAATTGGCTAGCGCGCACGCATGGGGTGCGTGAGGTTGCTGGTTCGAATCCAGTATTCCCGACAAATGAAAATTCTAATCATCGGCGCTAGTAGCTACGTAGGTGCAAGAATTTATTTTGATTTGTATAGAGAGTTTGATGTTATCGGTACTTACAATTCTTCTCAATTATCAAAATCCTTTATTAAACTGGATATTACCGATAAAATTGATGTTGAAACTGTCCTGAAAAGAGAAAAACCAGATTATGTTATTGATGTCGCGGCCAGTGCCAATTCGCGGTGGTGTGAGTCTAATCAGAATGAAGCAGTTTTGCTAAACGAAAAGTCAACTCAGTATATTGTTCACGCTGCCAACAAAATCAACTCCAAAATAATTTATATTTCTAGTTTTGTTGCTTTTAATCCCGACAATATTTATGGAAAAACAAAATACAATTCGGAACAAATAGTTAAAAAAACAAAATCAGCCTGGGTAATTTTACGTCCATCATTAATTCTCGGTTTTAGTCCTAATACAAAAAATGATCGTCCTTTTAACCGCCTTTTAAAAAACCTTGATGAGGGTACACCAGCAGAATATGATACTTCGTGGAAGTTTCAACCAACATACTTAGGACACCTTTCAGAAGTTATCAGAGAAGTAATCAAAAAAGATATTACCAATCAATTAATTCCAGTCGCGGTAGAAGAACTAAAGTCACGCTTCGATACTGCCAATGATATTTTGTCTCCATTTAATATTGAGGTGACACCAATTGATGGACAGGATAAAATTCATTTTTCTGAGAAAAAAGACCTCAGCAAATTAACAGAACTAAATTTACCAACCTACGAATATAAACAAATGATTGGCAAAATAGTAGATGAGATAAAAAATCGGCAAGAATTTAGTATTGATTTCTAACTCCAATCAAAATGTTTTGCTTCTCCGCCAATTTCTGTTTGAAAAGTGTGAGCTCCAAAAAAATCTCTTTGTGCTTGTATCAAATTAGCTGGTAATTTAGGTGATTTCAAACTATCAAAATATGATATTGCTGATAAGATTTCAGCCACCGGTATTTCATTTTTAATAGCTTTTACGGCTACTTTTCTCACTACCTCCATATTTTCTTCAATATCCTTTTTAAAATACTCAGCCAATATTATATTTTCTATATCTTTTTCAAAAATTTCAGTTAGTTTTTCTAGAAACTGTGCCCGAATAATGCAGCCTCCTTGCCAGATTCGAGAAATTTCTTTGAAATTCAAATCCCATTCATAGTCAACAGCAGCTTGTTTCATCAGCTCATAACCTTGGGCATAAGCCAAAATCTTGGTGAGATAGAGTGTTTTTTCTAGATCTTCCACAGTAAGCTCAATTTTTTTGTCCGTATTTTTTCCATATACTTGGCCTATTTTTAATCTTTCTTCTTTTTTATCCGAAATATATCTAGCAAAAACTGACATAGCGATACTCATAGCTGGTACTCCTAGTTCCAAGCTCTCAAGTGAAGCCCATTTTCCCGTTCCTTTGCTTCCAGCAGTGTCCAAAATTGTATCTAAAACATATTCGCCATTTTTATCTTTTGTTGCCAATATTTTTGCCGTAATTTCAATTAAATAAGAATTTAGACGACCTTTGTTCCATTTGTTAAAAACTGTCGCCATCTCATCATTACTCATTTGAAGGCCGGTTTTCATAATCCAATAAATTTCGGCGATTAATTGAATATCAACATATTCAATGGCATTGTGAACCATCTTTACAAAATGACCTGCGCCATTTGTTCCGATATAGGAAATGCAAGGCAAACCATTAAAATCCTTTGCTGCAATTTTCTCAAAGATAACTTCCAAATTTTTCCAAGCCTCCTTACTTCCGCCTGGCATCATTGATGGTCCCTTTCTTGCTCCTTCTTCACCACCAGATATTCCCATACCCACAAAATTAATTCTAGTTTTAGAGAGTTCCTTTTCTCTTCTAATTGTGTCCTTAAAATAGGAATTTCCACCATCAACAATAATGTCGCCTTCTTCCAAAAATTCTCTCAACTGATTTATCACTAGGTCTACCGCCTCTCCCGCTTGAATCATCAATATAACTTTTCTAGGTCTTTCAAGAGAATTTACAAAACTTTTTAAATCATAAAAGGGGATTAGATTTTTTTCTTCCCCATAGTCCTTTATTAACTCCTTTGTTCTTTCTTCACTTCGATTGTATATAGACACACTTATGCCGTTATCAGCCATGTTTTTGGCTAAATTTCCGCCCATAACCGACAAACCAATTACTCCAATTTTATTCATAAAACGAGTATATCACTTGGAATTTTTGCCACTCCCTGATGATATTATCAATTTAAGAACAGCCATTTATTGTTCTCTATCCTTATTCAAACTTTATGGTTTTAGCAAAAGTCAAAGTATTTTTTAAAAAACATCAGAGTCTACTAATTATTCTTTTCATTGCCTTCGCTTTCCGCCTCTCCCTAATTCCTCTTGTTACCCATGGTGATTTATTTACTCAAAGTGAGTGGGGTAATTGGCTTTATACTCACAATTTCAATGAAGTTTACAGTTGGAACCAGTGGTTAAGTGAATGGCCAAACCACCCCCCTCTTATTTCCTGGTTCTACTTTTTTGTCTTCAAAACTCACAGTTTTTTTATGATGCTATTTTCTAACATTGGCAATTTTATCGCTCTCAATCGTCTCGCTCCTACAAAATTTATTTGGTTTTTCGATTTTACTAAGTGGTATGGAAGCGCCATATTTCCCGGAACCTTTCACCTACAGGGGATCACCGCCACCATCAAGTTTTTTATGATTTTATCTGATCTTGCCATCGCTAGCTTAATATATCTAGTTTGTAAGCAAGCCAAAGTTAATTGGAAAAAATATATTCTAGCCTATCTATTTTTACCTTTTTCTTGGTACTTGTCGGCTATGTGGGGTCAATCAGATCCTCTTGCTTATGTTTTTTTGATTATTAGTTTTATTTTGTTAAATTCTCGCCTTATTTTCCTTTCACCTCTCCTTTTTGCG
>DATMWB010000033.1:0-2565 GCA_035562735.1 Candidatus Methanoperedens sp. | reverse complement strand
AGTGCCCCACTAAAGTAGTATTAATGTATGGAACCACAAGACAATCCTGTTGAAGACAAAATCTTGGCTCTTGATTCAAAAGAAGCACTTCCTCTTGAAGCACCAAGTGGCACCCCAGCAGAACCGGTTAAAACAAGTACCCACGCCTCCCCCTCTGACTTAATAATTATTGCCGAACCAAAAAAACCACCTCAGGAAGAGGCCACATCAACTCCAGAAACACCAACTCCAGAATCATCAGCCGCTACACCCCCGCCAACGTCGCCTGAAACAACACCTATCACCCCTGCTCCAGAAGTAAATCCTTCCACTCCAACAGAACCCCAATTACCTCCAATTCCCACCACTCCACTTGTACCACCAATAGTTCCCCCAGTAGTTGATCCAATACCTGCTCCAACCTTTGTTTCTACAGAAGCAGAAGCTCCCAAAAAGAGTAAGCTCATTCCCATATCAATTATTCTTTTAATTCTATTTCTTGCTATTTACGCTGCAGTCACCCTTAGTGAAGTATTTACAAAATAATTCTTTGATAAAAAAAGTATTAAAACTACTCCCAATTTTGCTAATTATTTTTGCTTGGCTTTTCCTTTCATTTGAACCATTAAAACATCCAATGGAAACCAATGAAATGGATGCCTATTCTAGACTGGTTAATGTCATAAGAAAACAGCCAGTCGGAGAGGGTATCTGGTTACCCGGATTTGGCTATATCATGAAGCTCTTTCTATTAGTTCCTGACAACGGTACCTATTTAAATATTAGGATTGGAATATATATATTTTCACTTCTTTCAGCCTTTGTAATTTATAAGATAGTTATGGGTTTTACTTCAAATTTTTTTTATTCACTATCTGGGGTGGCAATTTTTTTATTTCACCCACTGACAATACAATTATCGGTTCTCACTCTTACAGAACCACTATGGATATTTTTTGTATTGTTATCGATATATTTTTTATTTATCTCTCGAAGAAAAAATCACATCACATTTTCTCTAATTTTCTATGTAATTAGCCAAACAATTCGTTTTGAATCTTGGCTTCTAATTCCCATAATAGTCATATTTTTATTTAATGCTTTTCGTCACAAAAAAATCTCCTTCCTGCAGTTTACTCTAGTTTTTGCCTTTCCAATATTCTGGTTTTTTGCAACATACTTTGACGTTGGCTATTTATTTTCTTTTATTTTAAGTAAATATCGTTGCAGCACTAATGAGTTCTCACCTCTTCACTGGAACATAATAAATATTATTTACGACTTAAAAATTCAACTATCTACCTACGTTTTTTCAAAATTAAGCGTCCTTACCCTACTATTAGTTGGTATTTTTCAAAAAAATAAAAAAATTTCAATAATTTCCTTTTCTTCCTTTTACTTACTTATTATATTTATCATTGAAACTTATACCTCTTTTAATGAAAACACAACTCCAAGGTTTTTTTATTATTTGGTTCCTGTGGTTGCCATTATTTTTCCGTATTTAATATCTGTTTTTATAAAAGAAAACGTAAAAGGAATAGTTCTGAAAACAACATTTGTATTCTTTCTTAGTATCGTCGTCTTCTTAGAATTTTTTACCTTAAACAACAACTATTACTCAAAATTTACTAGGGAAGCACAAGAAATAAAAAATATTATTAGTGAGCTGCAGATATCAAAACAGGACATTGTCATATTTTGTGTTCCATATTTTGATTTTTCGACTTTGTTTTCTTATGAAACCGATTATAAAATTTTACCCTGTTCAAATGACTATTATTTAGACCCCAATTATCATGGAGTCTTAATTAGCGATATGGATACTTCTGATATTTATAATCAAGAAGACAGGTGGACAAACAAAACTTCATATAAAAATTTAATTTTCTATAGATTTTAGTTGTAATAAAATAGTAAATTTGCTCACTATATTTATTTTTGTTAAGATATTATTATGAATAATTTAAGGGGTAACAAAAATTTTCGTCTTATACTTATTGCCACTTTTATAATAATTGTCGCTTACATGTTGTACTCTCTTTATTAAATATATGGCTATCCCAAAATTTAAACCACTTGCCAACGCCAGTGAATCCTCAAAAAAAGTTGCCAAACCCGTTCTAATGGCAGTACTTGCAATTCTTGCTACCGCCTTTGGTCTAGAATCATGTAACAACGACTGGGATTTGGGCAAATTATTGTCTGGTTCAACTCCCACTGAAGCTAGAGTAATGCGCGATAAAGAGGGGAATGTAGTAACTTCGGGAGGTAAATATACGGATGAATACAACTGTGATGATTTCTCAACTCAAGAAGAAGCTCAAAGATTTTTTAAAAATGCCGGTGGTCCCAGTCAAGATGTTAACCGTCTAGATGGTGATAACAACGGTAAAGCTTGTCAAAGCCTTCCACAGGAACAGAAGTAAAAAATTATCTACTTCTTCCTTTTCCTACATCTATTTTTTCTCTGTCATAATATAGGAGTCATTTATATGTGATTTCTATGAAAAAGCTTCCTTTGAATTTGTTTATCTACTCTCCATTTTTAATAGTCTTAATAATCGCCATATATCAACGCCTCCA
>DATMWB010000032.1:0-14227 GCA_035562735.1 Candidatus Methanoperedens sp. | reverse complement strand
AGAATTAATTGAATATTTTATGAACTGGGCAGAAAAATATCCCTTTGTCTCTTGGGAAGATATGTTGTCAGAATACGACTGGGAAAATTGGCCAAAATTAACTGAAAAAATTGCTGGTAAGTTTCCTAATATCGCCGATGACATAACCGTAACAAATACTAAACTATGGCAGGAGGCTATTGATAAAAAAGTGGCGACAGCGATTCTTATTAAACTAAATCAAGCGGGATCAGTGACCGAAACTGTTGATTGCTGTAAATTAGCCATAGAACACGGACTGTGGACTGTTCCCTCTCATCGAGGTGGAGGAGAATCAAATGACACCTTTATGGTCGATTTGGCCGTGGCTGTTGGAAGTGAATACATCAAAGTTGGTCCAACACGCGGTGAGAGAGTGTGTAAATACAACCGTTTGATGAGAATCGAAGAAGAGATGAATTATTGAATCTTTAGAATTTTTCTCCCTAAAGTATTACCAAGTTTCTTTTTTAAAACAGTAAAATAAAGGGCAACTTCAGCAAAAAGAATTAATGCTGGAATGCCATGCAACTCGAATCCATCACTTGTGATGTTACCAGTAATCAGGGCAATAATATAACCAACAACACCAAAAGAGATAAAAATGTCAATAATAAAAGCCAAAAATTTTTTCATATATAAAAAATTATTAACTGAATATTTATATCATGTACTCAAAATACTGGTCGTAGGGAATGGTCCAAGAGACACAATCCTCAACGGTAGCGTTTTCCATTATCTTTCTAAAAAGGCGAATGGAATTTCCATGAGCGGAAATAGCGATACCTAAATCTTGATTACCATATTTTGTCTTCATATCAGCAATAAAATTAGTGACGCGTACTTCGACATCAGCAAAAGATTCACCATTGTCGGCCTTGTCAGCCCAACCTCGATGCCATTTATCAAATTGCTCTTGACCATATTTCTCCAAAGTTTCGGCATGCGTATGACCACTAAGATCACCATAGGAACGTTCAATTATTCGATCGTCTACTAATGTTTCTTTACATTCGGGATGAAAGACTAAAACTTCTTTTAGGGTATCAGCAGCGCGAGAAAGACGTGAGGTAATGGCTAAATCTATTTTTTTATCTTTTAACATTTCACCTAAAGCCTTGGCCTGCTCAATACCCAATGGAGTTAATTTGGCATCAAGCCAACCGGTGAAGGTTTTGCTTAAATTAAATTCTGATTGGCCATGACGGAAGAGATAAATTGTTGACATGAAATTATTATATGCTAAACTTCATTAAATTTGGAACGTGGATGGGGAAATAATACACCCCCGGAACATACCAACAAAATTGGTACGGGAACTCCCGAAATAGAGTTATGAGTATCACTGCAACTTTAGCAAGTACTCGATAATAAGATTAACTTATGTCGAAAGCTAAAGCACCGTGAGGTGCTTTTTTTAGTGAGTAAGTTAATGAAACAAGGTGGTACCGTGAGAAGCCCTCACCCTTGTAAGACCTTAATTGGTTTTTACAAAGGCGGGGGCTTTTTGGTGAATAACCGACGGTGACCGAACAGTAAGGTGACGCTCTGTAAAAGCGTTTTAAGCAAGTGCAACTCTTGCCCGTCGGACCTATGAAAAAACATAGAAAACAATTGATAGTTAGAAAAGGAAATATGCGTACGTGTCTGTACCGACACTAATCTAGTGTCCTTTTAAAACTTATTAATATTTAAAAAATTTAAAAAATGAATAATAATTTAGAAACAATAGTTATAAATAAATGGAGGGAAATTGATGATGCTCAAGATTTTATGGAGTGTCATGTGGCCGATATCAGGGCCAGATCAAAAACTCCTGAAAACGTGGTGCCAGTACCACTACCACCTAAGGAACTTATAATCGAGCCCAATGTATGTGCAGAAAATGCCAGTGATGCGGCTTTAATAATGATTAATATTTTGAGTAAAAATTACGGTACACACAATATTGCTTCAAATGCATTGGCTTTGGCGGAAAATATTGGTAGTAATAAGGTAAAACCTTTCATAAAGTTTGACAAAGATGTTTCCCCTATTGCCTGTGCGGCCTTGGTTAAAATTAGCGAGTCAGAAATAGAACTGGGAAGAGCGGCTTGTATCCCAGGACAAAATGGTGGCAATGGCGAATTAATGATTAAAGCTTTTGAACAATGGAAAAATAATATCTTGTTTCCAGAATCTAAAATCTTGAGAGCTGAAGTTAGAACTGCTAAAGCAACTCGAGAAGTTCCGGGTGGACAAGCAACACAAGCGATTTGTTTGGGAAAAATTGGTTTGACACCAACGGCAATAGTACCGATGTTTCATCATGGAATTCCTGACAGACAAGAAATATTTTTATTGGCCTCAATAATTAAAGATAGAGAAAGGAGTATTTCTGAAATAGATAAAGTTTTACCAAATATTATTGGTGATAAAAATGAAAGAAAAATTTTTGAAATTTTTTGGCAAAAATTTTTTGGAAAATTACCTAATTTTTCTGACTGTACTTTTGATCAGGTTGATTCAAATGACCTTGAGGCAAAAATATCTGGACCAATAATTGAAATTAGGAAATCAGAAAAGCCAAATTGTGTTGAGGAATCAATTAATTCTTTTTTTAATAATGATGGTCGATTTGCTTTAGCAAGAATTTCGATGGATTTGCCAATTGAACATATATTTAATAAAAGCTTAAGATTAAGAAAAATCGGTTTTAGATTAGCTGGTTTTGAGCCGGTTATAAATGATGGCAAGATTTCAATAGATATTTTGTTCGGAAAATTATCTGAAAAAGGAAAGGAAGTGATGGTCTTACCATCGTTTACTGAGAATATTTTTAGCCACCGAGAGGAAGAATTATTAATTCAAAGTTCAATATTATGGAGACAAAATTAATAAAAAAACTAATTGAAATAAAGTCACTCAGTAGCGACCCAAAAGAATGCTTAAAAGCACTAAAAATAATTAAAGAAGAAATTGAAGATAATAAAATTCCTGTTTCAATTAAATCAAATAAGGGACAGCCTTTTTTAATTGCAGGCAATTTAGACAAAGCCTCAATTTTGTTTTTAAGTCATATGGACGTCGTTCCAGCTAAAAATGATGGTTTTGAACTAAAAATTAAAAATAATAAATTATTTGGACGGGGGGTACTAGACATGAAAGGACCACTAGTGGCAAGTCTCAATGCCTTTATAAAATTGTGGAAAGATGATAATAAAAATATAATTTTTGCAGTAACAACTGATGAAGAAATTGGCGGTTTTAAAGGGGCAGCGTTTTTAGTTGAAAATGCGTTTAAAAATATTAAAATAGCAATTATTCCGGACAGTAGTAGTGAAGATTTAGTATTAATTCAAAAAGCACCTTTTCATATTAAAGTTATAGCCAAGGGAAAATCGGCTCACGGGTCAAAACCCTGGGAAGGTATAAATGCGGCGGAAAATTTGTTGAGGTGCTGTAAGAAAATAATTAATAATTTTAAAAGCAGTTCTCATGAAGAGAGTACAGCGACATTAAGTCAATTTCATAGTGGTGAGGCAACAAATATGCTGCCAGATAAAGCCGAAGCAGTCATTGATATCAGAATTAAACAAGAATCTGAGGTAAAGACAATTATAAAAATTTTAGATAATTCTACAAAAAAATTTGGTTGCGAATGGAAAAAAATAGATAAACCATTATTTTTTGAGGTGGAAAAAAATAATTTTTTTATTAAAAAATGGCAACAAGCTTATAAGGCAGTCCATAAAAAACAGGTGAAATTCATAGTAGAAAATGGAGCCTCGGATGCCAGATTTTTATGGAAAGAACTACGGATTCCAGTAATTGTAACTTCTATAAAGGGAGGGGGTGCTCACAGTAAAAATGAGTGGGCAGATATCAATTCTTTAAATAAATTAACAGAAACAATTGTTAAATTTATTATTAGTTTATAATTCAACTATATGACAACAGAAGAAAAGATGAAATTAATTACCCGTAATTGCCAAGAGGTATTGACGGAGGAAGATTTAAAAAAATTAATTGAAAGTGGAAAAACGATTAACCACTATATTGGTTTTGAAATATCAGGACTGGTTCACCTTGGAACTGGATTGATGTCGATGGGAAAAATTGCCGACTTTATAAAAGCGGGAGTAAAATGCAAAATATTTTTGGCTGATTTTCACAGCTTTTTAAATAACAAATTGGGTGGAAAGTGGGAGGATATTCGCTGGGCTTCTGAAAATTATTTTAAAGAGGCTTTAATTGCCTCGTTAAAATGTTTTGGTGTAGATGAGGGGGAAGTAGAATTTGTTAGCGGAAAAGATTTGTATGAAAAAAATCCGATTCATTGGCAAAATTTTATGGAGATTGGAAAACAAGTAACTCTATCTCGTAATTTACGAAGCATTTCTATTATGGGTAAAAAACAGGGTAACGATGTCAATATGGCGACCCTTTTTTATCCCCCATTACAGGTTGCTGATATTGTCACTATGGATATTAATTTGGCTCACGCCGGAATGGATCAAAGAAAGGCTCATGTGATAGCTCGGGATGCCATAAAAAAGATTCCAGGAGATCATCAAACACCCGTAGCAGTCCATCAAAATCTGATTGCTGGACTAACCGGACCAGAAGCTGCGGCATCAAAAGTTGAAGATGAAGAAGAGATTGCCATTGAAGAATCATTAAAAATGAGTAAGTCAAAACCAAACTCGGCAATTTTTGTTCACGATACTCCTGATGAAATTCGCAATAAAATTAAAAAGGCTTATGGTCCGCCAAAAGTAACTGAATTTAATCCCCTGCTTAATTGGGTAAAAACTTTAATTTTTTGGGGTGAAGAGACTGGAGAATTTGTGATTGAGAGACCAGAAAAATTTGGAGGTAATGTGACCTACACCAAATATGCCGATGTAGTGGCTGATTACGAGAGTGAAAAATTATTTCCCCTCGACCTAAAAAATGCGCTAGCAGAATGGATAATAAAAAAGTTGGAACCAGCTAGGGCTCATTTTGAAATTGAGGCACACAAAAACGCATTAATACGAATGAGAGAATTATTGGGAATAATCTAATTCGTCATTGCGAGGAGCATAAATATTTGGCGACGTGGCAATCTCGATGGAATTTAGAAAACGAGGTGCAAATTAAAACAGGATTGCTTCGTGGGTACACTCGCAATGACGCACCAGTGACACGGCTCTACAAAAGGGAACGGATGATAATTATTAAAACTTAATCTCTTTTGGCCAGGAGGCGGTGATAAGTTGGGGTTCATCCAAATTGGCTTTTTGCCTAATGATTTGATAAACAGATTCGGTGACAAAAGGAATAAATGGATGGAGAAGTTTTAGAGAATTGATAAGAACAGTGAGTAAAACTGGGACTACTTCTTCTCCCCTATCTTTGGCCTTTTCAATATAGACATCGCAGAAATCATGCCAGAAAAATTGGTAGAGATTTTCAGAGGCCTGACCAAAATGGTGACGGTTGATGTCGGTATCAGTTGACTTAATAATTTTATTTAGTGATTCAAGAATTGATTTGTCGTCGGTGTTTAGTTTTGAAGAATTGATAGTGGTGGATATTTCAAGTTTTGGATTTTGCTCTTGGAAGCGCTCGATAATCATCAAAACAAAACGAGAGGCATTCCAAATTTTGTTGACAAAATTTCGCTGAGCACGAATTTTATCTTCAGAAATGACAAAATCAGAGGCGGGGGCAATTCCATAAACCAAAGCCATACGAAGAGCATCGGTACCATATTTTTCAGTCATACTTAGAGGGTCGACAACATTGCCCTTACTTTTACTCATTTTTTGTCCCTTAGCATCGACACAGCGAGCATGAAGATGGACTAATTTGAAGGGAACTTCCTTGGTAAGATAAAGACCAAACATAATCATACGAGCCACCCAAAAAAAGAGAATGTCCCACATAGTATCCATTACTGAAGTTGGATAAAAATAGTGGAAATCTTCGGATGATTTTGAGGGATCGGCGGTATTAAAACCAAGAGTACTGAGAGGCCATTGGCCACTTAAAAACCAAGTGTCAAAGGTATCTGTTTCTTGTAAAAGTGAATGGGAATGACATTTTGAGCACTCTGATACTTCATCAATGAAAAACTCGGAATCAACTGGGGCAACCATAGATTGAAGACCATTTTTTATTTCTTCAAAAGGATATTTATCTTTGATATCGCGATAAAAAGCAGAGATAGGATTTTTGTTTTTATCTAGAAAATTTAGTTTGATATTGGGGTTACAGTCAAGACAATACCAAGCAGGAATTCGAGGACCCCAAACAATCTGGCGGGAAATATTCCAATCACGAATATTACTCATCCAGTCAAGATAAGTTTTTTTGAAACGAGAAGGGAAAAATTTGACGTCGCCATTCTTAGCAGCATCTATTGCAGCCTTTGCTAAAGGGGCGATTTTGACATACCACTGAGGGGCGGTAATGGGTTCGATGGGGCGGCCACAACGATAGCAGTGACCAACTTCGTGAGAATAAGCTTCTGTCTTTTCCAAAAGTCCAGCAGAAGTCAGATCTTCAATAACCATTTGACGGACTTGAGCAGGAAATAGACCGCGATAATTCTTTGGGACATTTTGATTGGATTTACCGTCGTAATCAAAGATTCGAATAAATTCTAAATTGTGTTTTTTGGCCATATCATAGTCCTCGGGAGAATGAGAAGGGGTAACCTTGACGGCACCAGTACCAAATTCCATATCAATAGAATCTTCCCCTATAACAGGGATTTCTTTGTTGACTAGAGGTAGAGTAATCGTTTTACCAATTAAGTGCTGGTATCTTTTATCTTTAGAATTTACGGCAACGGCAGTATCACCCAGCATGGTTTCAGGGCGGGTGGTGGCAACGGAAAGAGGGCCATATTTGATGTACCAAAGATGAGAGTCAACATTTTTGTGGACCACTTCCAAATTGGAAAAGGCAGTACCGCAAAAGGTGCAGTAGTTAACTATTTTTTCTTCACGATAAATAAGACCATCATTGTAGAGTTTTTTAAAAGTGGCAAGAACATTTTTAACAATAGCTGGTTCAAGAGAATAATGGTAGCGGGTCCAGTCCATGGAGAAGCCGAGCTTCTTCATTTGAAATTGATTGAGGGTTCGATTTTTTTCGACAAAGTCCCAAATTAAATCAAAAAGTGTTTGACGGTCAAAATCAAATCTGGATTTACCATCTTTTTGTAATTTTTTTTCGAAAACAAATTGGGTTTCGATACCAGCATGATCACCACCAGGCAACCAAAGAGTTGGATCACCAAGCATCCGATGATAGCGAATCATAATGTCCTGAACGGTAAAAACAGCATGACCCATATGCATGGGGTCATTGGCGTTGGGGAGAGGAAGAATTATTGAAAATGGTGTTTTGGTTTTATCTATTTGGGGGGTAAAGGCGCCAGAATTTTCCCATGACTGATAGATATCTGTTTCAGAGGTGGAGGTGTAGCTCTTATCCATGAAGTTATTTTATCACGAAGGCACGGCTAAAAATTATCGTTTTTCCAATAAATTTTCAGTCTCATTGAGGAGCTTGCCTTTTGATTGGAGAGTCCAAAGCATTTTGTAGAGACCCCCTTTATTGATTAACTCTTGATGTTTACCTATTTCTGAAATGGTTCCATTACTTAAAACAACTATCTTGTCGGCATTTCTGATAGTAGAAAAGCGATGGGCGATAATAATTACTGTCCGATTGTTTGAAGCAATTTTTAATGCTGATTGTATCTTTCGTTCTGACTCAGAATCTAGATTACTAGTAGCCTCATCAAAAATTAGTATTTTTGGATTAACAAGAAGAGCTCTGGCGATTGCTAACCTTTGTTTTTGTCCACCACTTAATTTGATGCCTCTTTCCCCAACTTCAGTCCTCCATTTTTTAGGTAAACTTTCTATAAAATCTAAAATGTTGGCATCGGAAGCAGCTCGTTTTAATTCTTTAAGAGAGGCTTTTTTGTATCCATAGCTTAAATTAAATCTAATAGTGTTGTTAAACATGATTGGTTCTTGGGGAACAACAGCCATGAGACTACGAAGATATGACTTTGTAAAATGACGAATGTCAATCCCGTCAAAGAGAATAATCCCCGATGAAGCATCATAAAAACGGAGTAGTAACTTAATAAGAGTGGTTTTTCCAGCTCCTGAACGACCAACAAAGGCGAATTTTTCACCAGCTTTTATTTCAAGATTTATGTCATCAAGAACATGATCACTGTTGCCTGGATAGGCAAATGAAATATTTTTAAAAACTAGACTTCCTTTTGGCCTGGTTAATGTTTTTGGGTTGACTGGGTCAGGAACTTGGGTTGAATTATCAAGAATTCCAAAATACTTATTGAGATCGGTCATATTCTTGGCAATGTCGCGAATACGAAAAAAGAGATTGAAAAATTGGTAATAAAAACCTGTAATGAATCCAGAAACCATAACTAAATCGCCAAGAGAAAAACCATTATTTAATTTTTTTATAGCCAGCCAGAGAATAAAAAGCATTCCTATACCAGAGGTAGTACCAATAATAATCTCAATAAATCTGAATGAGTTGGCAAAATCCCAGAGCTTTTTCATCCAGTCAACAAAGGCGTGATTTAGTCGTTTGGCTTCTTTTTCTTCAGCGGCAAAAAATTTGACTGTTTCGTAGTTTATTAAAGAGTCGGTGATGATACCTGAAATATGATCATCAGAATTGTTAAAATCGACTCGATAAACAAGATTCTTCTTTATCAACCATAAAATAAGTCCAAGGTTTATACAAAAAAGTATCGATAAAATTAAGGCCATTGTCGGATCGGCACGAAATAAAAAAACGAGAGTAACTGTTAGAGAAATAAAAACTCCAAAGAGATCACGATGAATACTGTTAAAAATAGTAAAAACAGCGCCGTCTCCACGACGAAAGGCACTAATTAAAGATCCAGTGCTTTTATTGACATGATAGGCGAAATCTAGTTCTAAAATTTTTTGAAAAATGCTTTCTCTGATCTCTTTGGCAGCTGGAATTATCACAAGATCACCAAGATAGTATGATAGAGAAGAAATCCAATTTCCCCCGATAGTGGAAAAACCAAATAAGAATAAGAAAATAATAATATTGGTGTCTTGACCTTGCTGAGCTGATTCTAAAATCATTTTCAACCAATATGGTCGGATACTTTCAGTAAAAGTTGCAAAAGCTCCGATTAATAAAAACATGATTAAGGTCCCCTTGTATTTACCTAAGAAGCGATAAAAATGCCGTAAAGATTTCATGAGGATTTAATTTTATTACATTGGTCAAAAAATACTAGGGTCAATTTACCGGAAGATAGGCTGATTAGTTGATGGTAATGATGAGAATACTGCTTTGACATCGGTCGAGTTGACCTTTGAACTACAAGTCATTAAATCAAAATGGATTGATGAAGCTTCTGGCCAAGTATGAACAACAAGATGAGATTGAGAGAGTATGTAAACTTTTGTAAGACCATTATACTTTGAAAAAAGATGTTTTGAGGTGGAAACAACATTTAGTTTTAGTTCACCAACTATTTTATCTACTAATTTATCGACATAATTTTCATCAATAGTTTGAGAGGTTAGGACAGTCAACTCGATTTCCCAATGATTATAAAAGGGAAAGTCTGGGTTCATGATATTTTTTTCATAGGTATAAATTTTGTCAAAATTTTGGGAAATATTTTTTGTTTTTGGAGTCCAATCAAGTAAATAAAGTGATGATTGCGAGCCAATGCTTTGAGCACCAATATAGTGATTAAATTGAAAATATTTTTTATGAGTTAGAAGGCCAAAATCAGAGATAATTTTTTGAATAACCACTTCTCTTTCACGAGCTCGATCACTGTTGCCATAACATAGGTATAATCGGGAAGTATAGTCAGGAGTTAAAAGAAAAACGGCACTGTTTATAAAAAGAGATATTCCATTTGGGGTATAGGGAGGATCGGTAAAAACAGTGTCAAATGAAGCTTTGTATTTCTTATCTAAGGGCTTTAAAAGGTCTTGTTTAATGACAGTAATATTTAATTTTAGTTTGTCTGAGACACTTCTAATCAATTCAATAAGACGATCATCAATTTCAAAAACGGTAACTGATTTTGCTTGACGAGTCAGGGCACAGGCAATTGAAGTTAAATCGTCGTCACCTAAAAATGCCAGTCGACGCTCGTAGATATCCCCCATCATAGCCATTAATTTGGCACGACGGTAGGTGGTGGTGGGGGTGGCATAAAACTGATCAAGTGAGCGGTCGGGTGCTTTTCGAAGAGAGGTAGCAGCTTTGATATTTTCGACTAGGTAATCTTTGTTGATTTTTTGAATTGAATTAATTTTATCTTTGGCTTCTTTTAAAATTGTTGATCGAAGATCTGATTTGACAACTAAATAACGTGAAGGAGGGTTGAGTATATGAGAATGCTTTTTCAGAAGAGAATATAAAAAATTCTCGGGAAGACCTGTGAGACGAATTAACTTACGAGTAGAAATCTTGGTTTGTTTTGAAAGATGAAAAAGAAATTTATGTAAATCAAGTTGACGAATTGTGAGATCCATAAGTAATTATACAATAATACGCATTATTTTTCCCAAGTATAGGGAAAAATATCTGACATTTCGCCAGAAAAGTAAAATTCGTAAGCAAGGCGGCCAAAGGTATAGTCGGTCTTGTCTATTTTTACAGTTGAGCCTCCAACTTGGGGGTTGGAATTTGGTTTTGACTGAGGGAAACCAACATTAAAAAGAGTACCGACTATTTCGGGACGATGGGATATGCTAAAACCAGCTTTTTCCCATTGGGTCATAATCTGTTTTAGGTAAAGAGCCCCATAAAGATAATTGTAATAATGACCAAAATCAGTAAGTCTCTCGTAACGAGTCTTAGGAATATTAGTATCGATTGGATAATCGAGGAGATGTTCAAACTCTGGTCCTAAATAGTAGGGTGAACTACTGTCTTTGAGGTGCCTTTCAATGTTAATAGCGGTTTCTTCTTTTATGGACATGACCCCAAGGGATATTTTATTTGAATTTGCGAGTATTTTGAGTGGTTCGAAATATTTTTGATAGAGTTCTCGTTGGGAATAAAAAAGGCGAAGTTGTTCAACCATTAAATTGGAAACGATAAGGCGGGGTTCGATTTTGGCTATTGATGCTGCTTTATTGATAATATCTTTGTCTTTGAGAATAGAAGCAGAAACATCGGACCACTCTTTTTTGTTTGGCCAGTCAAAGATATTTTGACTGTTTATAAATTGTATCTCTGAGCTTATGGTATCGATATTTATCTTTTCTGGATTAAAATCTTGAATACATTTTTTAATGTTTTGGTTGAACTCCTCTTGATTATCTAGATGGGTGACAACGGCAAAAATCATTTTTGAAACAACATCATCAGAGTTATTTTGGTTATAAACGTTTATTATTTTTTTTACATTTAAGGGAGCGATAAAACTTAGTTCACTTAGAGAACAGAGGTTGTTTACTTTTAATTCACGACTTTTGGTTAGGTTTTCAATTTGACTATCAAGGTTTAGCACTTCGCTATTTGTACTTGAAACACCCTGGACTTTAAAGGAATCTTCTTGGGTTTGAAATTGTTGACTTAGATTATCAATATTGCCAGAGACATTGGTTATTTTTAATCTGATGGCAAAAAAAACACCGACAAACATTAGACCTATGGCAGCAAAGATGTTTACAAAAACAAAGTAAGAGATCTTGATAATCTTTGGAGTCTTTTGAAATAAGGACATTGATATCTTCAGTATATCAATGAAAAAAAGTCGAGATATTAGAGAGTCAGTTTGTCACAAATATAAATTAAGTATCTTATGAGTAGATATCCACAGAGTATTCCCAAAATAAGTAAAATTTTTGTCCAATAGCGCCAAATAGAGTGCATAATTAATTTAACACGAATAAAACCCGAATGTCAAGACGTGTTAAAATCCAAATAGTTAATATTTTTTATTTTTAAAATGAAAAAATTTTTCCCAGTAATTCTTTTAATTGCGTCGTTGACTTTGTCTGCCTGTGGCCCGACAAAAAATGAAAATGGTACGACTAATAATGTAGATACAAAAAATGCCCAAGAAACCGGTAAAACTGAGATGAAATCGTTAAAAGATTTGTTTGCACTTGGAAGTGCCCAAAAATGTACCTTTGAAGTAAAAGACGAAGATGAAGTGGTTACCAAAAGTGAAATAGTGGTAAATGGTAAAAAATTTAAACAAGTAACAGAAATGACAACTGAAGATGGCGTTAGTAAGATCTATTCTGTCAGTGATGGAGTATATTTTTATTCTTGGAATGACAAAATAAAAGATAGTGGTATGAAAATGAAACTTGAGGAAATGGAAAATAGTGGAGAGACAGCAACGACAGATCAAAAAGCAATGGAAGGTGAGGGACAAGCGGTATCAAACATCAATGAAAAATTTGACTATAAATGTATTCCTGCGACTTTGAGCGAAAGTGATCTGGCAGTTCCTACTGATATAAATTTTGTTGATTTTTCAGAAATGATGAAGGGTTTACAAAATATGGACATGGAAGAGCTACAAAAACTGGCTCCTCAGGAATAAAGAGAATAAATCTAGTGGTTGAAAAAGGCGTACTTGAATTTTAACAATAGATAGAAAATCATTGTTAATAAGCTAAACAAGAGAGCGGGGTAGACTTCGGCAGTATACCTATCAAAGTTTAGATAAATAAAGCTGGTGAAAGAAAGCATTAAAAATCCTTGTAGGGCAGAATATAGGGCAATTAATCCTATATCTTTATATGACTTTGATTTAATCTCGGTAAGAAAAGTGATAATGAACATTGTTAGTATAGGTGTGTACAAAAAGTTGAAGAAAAAATATAATTTATTTAGTGCCCTACTGGGAAAAACTACATAGTAAGAGGTAGGTATAGATTTTATCTGATGATAGTAATTACTGATAAAGGGTATTGCGATATCTAGATTTTTTGTGTCTGTGATGAAATTCTTTTCAACATCGCGATAACCAATACCATAGTGAATATTTTCGTTTGGAAGAAAAACATTTGAGACATAGGGAAAATATAGGCTTTTGATTTGTTTATAATATCGATTCAAGTAGTCGATGGGATAGTTGATAAAAGAACGAAAAAGGTAGTATTTTCTAAAATTTAGAGATTCATTGGTCCCCTGTTGATAATATGTTTGAAAGTTAAATATAGATGACAATTGATAGTTTATTTTATCTAAACTTGTAATATCGATAAAAGCATCATGATAGTAACCCTTAATAGTTTGATAGAAATCTAAATAGAGACGGAGGGTGTCTTTTGAGTAACGTGTAAAGGTGGGGTCGTTGTAATCCTTGTTCATGGTTTTGATAATTGAGTTCTGGTTTAACCAAAACAGCGATGAATA
Source organism: Candidatus Methanoperedens sp. (assembly GCA_035562735.1). Lineage (GTDB taxonomy): Bacteria > Patescibacteriota > Microgenomatia > UBA12405 > UBA12405 > UBA12158. Next base: position 799 of record DATMWB010000032.1, on the reverse strand, counting down.
ACCCCATAACCCACGGTCAAGGGCAGGATTATTTGATTTTGTAGAAGTAAACCACTGAAAACTAAAATAGATAGGGATAAATACTGCTAAAGGAACACAAAGATATTTCATCAAGTAAATTACTTTTTTTTCTTTTTGGCGATAAATTAAGATAAAGGCAATAATAATATTCAAGATGGAGATTCCAAAAAATTTGTCTTGGAAATAAGGTGTAAAAAATGTAAGGAAGTTAAATATTCCAAAATAATAATTAAGTTTTTTGCTTGTGATAATTTTATAGAAAAAATATATTTGAAGTATTAAAAAAAACTGCGATACAATTTCTGGACGGAGAAAATATTCAAGTTCTATTTTTGGTGCAGACAGGGTAAAGGTAAAAAATATTAGTAGGGTTAGAACATACCGAATCCAAGATAGTTGTGCTTTAGAGATTGACGTGACTTGGTAAAATAGATAAGTTAAAAACAATGAAGAAAAGACACCCGAAATTACTTGAAAATATACAATGGCTGAAAGGGACTGGGTAAAATAGACAATCAAAAATATAATAAGAGGATAGGGAGGAAGACGGTTACCACAATGTAAACCAATCCCCTGAAAAAATTTTACGGTGGCGGTGTAATAGCCATCCATAATACTGTAGGGAACAAGAGGAATCTGGAGGCGTTGATATATGGCGATTATTAAGACTATTAAAAATGGAGAGTAGATAAACAAATTCAAAGGAAGCTTTTTCATAGAAATCACATATAAATGACTCCTATATTATGACAGAGAAAAAATAGATGTAGGAAAAGGA
>DATMWB010000031.1:0-2008 GCA_035562735.1 Candidatus Methanoperedens sp. | reverse complement strand
TTTGTTCAACAAGGCTACTCTTTTTCAATCCTACGACACCACTCTAAAAAATACCGGAGAAACTATTCCTAGCTATGGTGGTACCAAGCTCACTCCAGAAAAGATTATTCGGCTAAAAAAAGAAGGCTATTTTTAACCAAAAGTTTGAATCCAACCTCTCCATTTTTCGTCATCCATTTTTGTTTCTTTGAATTCACCACCGGTATATTCATTAATCACTTTTAACCAAAAATGATGGGCTTTTTGGTTCTCAACCATCTCCCTTACCTCCCATTTACCTCTAAATTTATCAAAAACTTTATGGGCTGCCTTTAGGCCAATTCTCTGTTGTCTGAATTCTTTTTTAATATAAAATTCGCTCATATCTTTTGCCCCAGTCTCAACCAGACAGTATTCATTGACTAGTACAAAACCAGCAATTTTGTCATCAACTATTATAAAAAATGGCCATCTATTATCCTTTTCCCAGTAGCTATCAAAGTATTTATATTCACCCTCACTTTTAGGAGATATTTCCCTTTCATATTCCTCAAGCATTTTTCTCAAAACCTCTTTCTCTCCTTTCTCAACCTCTTTTATTTCAATATTCATATTTTTCCTGCTTAAAGCATTCTATCAATTTTCTTTAACCCATTTTTTTATCTTACATAGCAAATACAAGCTCCCCGTCACCGCCACCAAGTCCGCATCTCTCAATCCTTCCTCCACCGCCATTTCAGGATTTGCCACTACCTTATAATTTTTATAATTTATCGAATCTAGGATTTTTACTAGGTAATCAGTTTTTCTAGAAACCGCCACCATGTCCTGATCCTCCACCACAAAAGAAGTCAAAATAATTTTATTAGCCAAAGGGACAATTTTTTGCATCATTTTTTTGGCTTCCTTTTTTTGTTTAAATGCCACCACAAAAGTTATCTTTTTTTGTAAAAAACTCCTCTTCAAACTCTCAACAAAAGCCCTCATCTTTTGCGGGTTATGTGCCCCGTCAAAAACTATGGTTTTTTCCTCTCCCTTTATCAACTTTTTAAAGGTATTCATCCTCCCCAAAAATGTAAAATCAGCCAACGTTTTTTTAACTATATTTATATCAATAGAAAACTTATAAAATTTACTCAATAATTTCAAAGCTCCGAGAGCCATGGCACTATTTTCTACTTGATATATTGCCAAAGTCTTTAAAAAAATCTCATTTATTTCCAAATCCTCAAAACGAAAATCATAAACAATTCCCTCATTTTTTAACTTAATATTTTTATAATTTTCTCCTCCTTTTACATAAAGAATTTTGCTCCCTTTTTCCCTGGCTCTTCTCTCCAAAACCTCTCTTACATTTTTGTTTTGCCATCGGGATATCACCATATTTTTTTCCTGAATTATCCCTGCCTTGTGCCATGCTATTTTTGCAATTGTGTTTCCCAGTAGCCCGGTGTGATCAAGTCCCAGTCTAGTAATGACTGCTAACTTATTTTCCGAGGTCACCACGTTGCTCCCATCAAAAGTTCCTCCCATTCCCGTTTCCACCACCGCAAAATCAACCTTAAAATAGTAAAAAGCATAAAAAAACATCGTCACCATAATTTCAAAATAAGTCGGCTCACCCAATCCCACTTTTTTTGCCATTTCTACCGCTGGTATTACTTTATTTAGCATTAGCACAAAATCACTTTCAGAAATATTTCTATTATTAATCTGCACCCTTTCTTTGATATCCAATATATGTGGTGACACCGTTAGTCCCACCTTAAATCCATGTTTTTCAATTAAGTAGCTCAAGTATGAAGCCGTTGAACCCTTTCCCGATGTTCCCGCAATATGGATTACTCTATATTTGTTTTGCGGGTTACCAAGGCATTTTAATAAAAATTTTTGTCTTTCTAGTCCAAGCTCTCCGGGGAAGCGCAGTTTCCCCTTAGGGATTGATTGATGTAAGTATTCCAGCGCTTCTTTATAAAATATGATTTTCATAATTATTAAGTCCCCATTCATCAAGGGGGATATCCCGACT
>DATMWB010000030.1:0-6201 GCA_035562735.1 Candidatus Methanoperedens sp. | reverse complement strand
AATAAATCCTATTCCTCCAGAATACGTTCTAAAATTAACTCCAGCTGAAAGCGCGGCCAAAATTGCCTCTCTTCGTGCCCACCGCACTCAATTTGGAGATTTCCTCTCCAAAGCCAAATCTTTTATCTTTTTCAAATCCACCAAACTCCTCGACCACGAATATTTTACCTACAAAAAATAATTATTTTAGCCCCCTTTCCTCGGCAGTAGCTGATCCCCGAGAGGGGACAAAGGGGTATCCTGAGTTTACCGAAGGATGGGGGATTTTAACTTTCTCTTAGCACCGCAATTCCAATTACCCCCACAAAGGCCAAAAATATTCCCAAATATTTAATTTTAGAGATTTTTTCTTTTAATAAAAATCTAGAAAGTAGTACTGTAAACACCCCGTTTGAACCTGTAATAGGTGAGGCAATTGAAGCTGGAGCATAAGAAAAGCTCAGCCACAAAAATCCAGTTCCAATAATATTAAATAACCCTCCAAGCAACGCATATTTATAATCTTTGAACCTTTTTAGCACCCCCTCAACTGAATCCAAAAAAGATTCTTTCTCAATCCTTAAGTAAGCTAGAGCAATTGGTATTTGAATAAATCCCAGCATTATCAAAAAACTAAAGTCACCCGACCTATTTATGTAACCTTTGGAAATTGTGTCCGATAAACCAATACAAATTGCCGCAATAAATGGCCAAATCACCGCTTTATTAACTTTAATTTCCGATTTACTGGGTAGGCTTGCAACAATACTTCCCAAAATCGTTAAAACAACAAAAAGCACAATTCCAACACTCATATATTCTTGATTGATTATTCTTGAAAAAATTACGGTGTATACCGGATAAGTCGCAATTACTGTAGCTGTCACTGATAATTCACCATGAGAAAGAGCATAAAACACCATCGCTTCAGATAATATTGCCGAAATTACAGCGAATATCAAAGCTTCTCCCAAATTGGCACCACTTGAGATTCCCATAAAAACTGCCAAGGGAACCCAAATAAGTAATCCAAATATCGAATCAAACAAAAATGCAATCGAAGGAGACATCTCTTTATAACTTTTGCGAAGTGAAATCTGGGAAAACCCAACAAATACGGCGCAAAGCAGTGCAAAAATAACCCCAATCATATTCGTAGTATATATGAATCAATTTTATCGGTGGCCATAGAATATAATTACTTAATATGAAAGTTGCCCTTGTTCAGGATTATCTCAAAGAATATGGCGGTGCCGAAGCGGTTTTTGAAACCCTAAGCGATGTTTTTCCTGACGCTGATATTTACACGACTTTGTATTGTCCTCGTTTTTTTGGTCCCCATCGTGCTCGCCTTGAAAAAAAATGGGGGAATCGGGTTCACCAATCTTTTTTCCGGCTTCTTCCTTTTGCTTTCAAAATAATTTCTCCTCTCCGCCTTTCATCCCCACTAGCTTTTAAGTTATTCAACTTTTCCTCTTACGACTTAATTATTACATCAGCCACTGGTGCTTATTTTCCCAATGCTCTCAACAAAAAATCGGCAAAATTGATATGTTATTGCCACACCCCTCCTCGATATCTCTATGGTCTTCCCACCGCTCGTGATCTCAAAAAATATCCAGTTTTTAATTTTCTAGCCAAAATTGCCAATCATTTTCTTCGCCTCTTTGATTTCACCTATGCCCAAAACGTCGACCTCTTCGTTGCCAATTCAGAAACAACCGCCGCCCGCATTCAAAAGTATTACCGTCGCGACTCAATCATCATCAACCCGCCAATCGATTTACCAGTCCGTAGCTCAGAAGGAGCAAAGGATAGCCTTCCAAAAATATCATCCAATCCTTTTTACCTTACTGGAGGTCGTCTCGCTCGTGCCAAACGTTACGATATTGCCATAAAAGCCTGTAATCAGTTAAAAGTTCCTCTCAAAGTTTTTGGTCGTGATTTTGCTGGTTTTGAATCAGAGCTAAGAAAAATATCCGGCCCCACTATTGAATTTTTGGGTGAAGTTACCCAAGAAGAAAAAGCAAAATTATTTTCTACTGCCTCTGCCTATCTTTTTTGTTCCGACAATGAAGATTTTGGCATGGTTTCTGTTGAAGCTCAGTCTTATGGTTGTCCGGTAGTTGGTTATAATAGTGGGGGAATTAGGGAAACAGTAGTCAACAACAAAACAGGTATATTATTTGACGATTTAACCCCCGACTCTTGTGCCGAAGCTATTAAAAAACTTGAAAAATCAAATCTAAAATCATCCGATTGTATAAACAATGCTTCTCAGTTTTCCACCCAAAACTTTGTCAAAAAAATCAACTCTCTCGTTTCTAAAATCTAGTTTCTAGTCGCTATTCTCTAGTCCTTATACCCCATTGCCTGAGCATTAAACATTTTAGAGTATTTACCATTTTTCTTTATCAGTTCTTGGTGACTTCCATGTTCTATCACTTTACCGTCATCAATTATATAAATTTGATTGGCATTTCTGACTGTTGAAAAACGATGTGATACCAAAACCAGTGTTTTGTTTTTATAAATTTTTTGTAAGTTAGCAAATATTTCCATTTCCGCTTCAGCATCAATTGCACTTGTTGGTTCATCCAAAATTAGTAAGGGAGCTTGTTCATAAAAAGCCCTAGCTATGGCCAATTTTTGCCATTGTCCTCCAGATATTTCTTCACCATCATCAAATTCTCGTCCGAGTATTTGATCATACTTATCTGGAAATTTTTCTATAAATTCTGATGCTCCCGCCTGAGTTGCTGCCAATTTCATTTTATTCTCATCATTGGAAGTCGGGTCACCCATGACTATGTTTTCTTTAACCGTAAAATGAAATTGGGCAAAAGTTTGGAACAATGTCCCCATCAAGCTGTATAAATCTTTCTTGGCAATTTTTTTTATATTAACTCCATTAATTAATATTTCTCCCTCATCAACATCATAAAATCGACACAAAAGTTTAATAATAGTCGATTTTCCAGCTCCATTCACTCCCACCAGAGCCACATTAGTACCTTCGTCAATAACTATATTTACCTTGTCCAACACTGATATTTTTGTTCCAGGATATTTAAAACTGACCCCTCTAAATTCTATCCGTGGTGCATTTTTAGTATCAATTTTAATTGGAATATTTGTTTCTTTTACTAAGTCAGGTAACTCCATTACCTGTCTAAAATCATTTATGTATAGGTTATTTGCAAAAACCACGCCCAAATTAATTGCCGTGTTTACAACATTGTTTTGCAAATTTAAAACCATATCAATAAATAAAATCAGTCCACCAACCGTTATAAGTCCATTACTTACTCCCGAAAATTGCATATAAACTATTGTCAGGCCAAACAATATTTCCCAGGTATTAAGTCCAAACCAAATCCACAAATATCTATCAAGGGGTTTTTTAAACATTTCATAAAGCTCCCCTTGAATTTTTTTCATCTTATCAAGTAGGTATTGTGCAGATTGAAATATTCGAACCTCTTTCAAAATATTTGGCTCCGTAAAAATCCATTCAAAATACCACAATCGCCTTGCCTTTGGTGCTCCGCCGCCGTAGATTGACCACTGAATTGTTCCCAACTTTGTCTGTGACCATAATCGTGGTAAGCAGGCAATGATTACTAAAATTGGCCACCACCATCCAAAGGTCCCCAAGACTATCCCTGCGGATACTAAAATTGTTATTGTTCTGACCGTATATGAAAGAATTCTTAATTCTTCCGTCAATTTCCATGTTTTTGTATCTCTTGTCTTTGTAATCAAATTTTGAGCCACTGGATCTTCAAAATAAGCGGAGTCCATTGAAGTCATTTTTTGGTTAAAAAGGTAGTTAATAGTATTTTGCATTTTTGATCTGACCAAATAATCCATATAGGAGGTATTTCCTATCCAATAAATCAGTCCTTCAAGCCAAATCAGCACAAAACGTAGGCCTATTAAAAACATCAAAACTCCCATAGCATTAGACAAATTAGCTTGATTATTATTTAAGTAGTCAATTAAATATTTTGTTACTACCCCAATTCCTACAGGCATTAGAGATCCAATAACCGACGACAGATAATAAGCCCCAACTAACTTCTTATCCATTTCCCACGCCATCTTAAGCAGAAATTTTATATTCTTTACGGCGTTCAACAATACGTGTAACTTTTTATTCACAATTTCAATTATAGCTCAAAATCCCGCACTTACGGCCTTTCTAATCTACTACATTTACTATTTATCTATTCACTATTTATCTACTAACTATTTGTCTATTTATTGTTCAACCATCTCTCCACATCAATTGCCGCCTTAGCCCCACTTCCAGCTGCCACAATTGCTTGCCTATAAGTATCATCCATACAATCTCCAGCAGCAAATATGCCATCCTTTGAAGTCATCGAGGGATATTCATTATTTTTACCGACTACCACATAACCGCTTTCCTTTAAATCAAGTATTTCTTTTGCAAAATCTGTTGATGGAGTTCTACCAATAGCCACAAACAAGCCATCTACAGGCAAAACTTTCTCTTCTCCACTTTTTACATTTTTAATTTTGATCGCTTCCAATTTTCCTTCACCAACAATTTCTTCAACCGTGCTGTCCCACACCTTCTCAATCTTTTCATTTTCCAAAATCCTTTTTGCCTCAATCGGTGTTGCCCTCAGCTCATCTCTCCTATGAATTAAATAAACTCTTTTGCATATTTTTGATAAAAATCCAGCATCTTCACAGGCTACATTTCCACCTCCAATTACCGCCACTTCTTTATCTCTAAAAAACATTCCATCGCAAGTAGCACAGCCTGATATTCCTCGACCAATGAGCTCTTTCTCTTTGGGGAGTCCAAGCCACTTTGCACTGGCCCCAGTAGCGATAATCACTGCTTTTGATTTTAATATTTCGCCATTATCTAAAACAATTTGGAAGTCGCCCCTATCAAGGGGAGATTCAACCGAAGGCTGAGAGGGGTTGATTCCCATTACGTTCCCATACTTTATCTCTACCCCCAAGTTTTTAACCTGCTCCTGCATATCCATCATTAGTTTCAATCCACCCGTACCATTAGGAAATCCCGGCCAATTTTCTATGGTTGTAGTTACTGTAAGTTGACCACCAGGGATATTTCCAGCAATTACCACCGTTTTTAAGTTAGCCCTGATGTTATATATTGCCGCCGTCAGCCCCGCTGGCCCCGAACCAATAATCACTGTATCGTAAATTTGATTGTTTTCTTCCATGTCCCATTTTACCTTAAAAAATATGTATAAAAATATTTTCCCCCTTGCCTTTCTTGCTTATTCCTTTCCTTTCCTTAATAATTAATTTTGTGAATCCTGAAACTCGCAAAGTATTTAGTTTTGTTCTAAAAATTACTACCGACAAGACCGGCCTATTTTTTTGGTCCTTTATTCGATTTTTATCAGCCATATTACCTCTGATTACCATTTATTTATATTCGCTAGTAATCCAACAGTTAGAACAAAAAAGTCCCTTTTCAACGGTGATGTTGGTTGTTGCTATCACTCTTGCTGTCCGCATTTTTGACAACTATCTCCGACTAATTTCTATTACTCGTTTAGAGCATATTATCAGCAACATTGGTTTTGATATTCATAATTTTTTCTTAAAAGATTTACATTCAGAGTCAAAAGAAGATCGTCACGCTGCTGTTCAGGCTATCCGCAACTTTTCGGAAGCCTCCTCCTTTACTTTAAATTTAATAAAACAGCCAGGAATTGATAGTGTCGTTCAATTTTTATTTATCCCTGTAATCTTATTTTTTATCGATTTTCAGTCCTTTATTATTATTGTCGCCTATGTTCTTACCTATGTGTTTATTGATTACTATACTACTCAGCGTTACGCCGAACTAAAAGATATCCAAAACTCAAAAACCGAAGCCTACTACGCTAAATTAATTGACAGCAATGACTTTGACTTAGAACAAAATTCCTATACTCGTCACCACAAAAGACTGACTAAATGGGGTTTTACCGAATGGTTTTTTCTCCAAAATTCAGCAGTTATTTTTTATTGTGTAAGTTTATTATATTTAATTTATTCCGTATATTCAGGTCAAAAAGACATTTCTGGTCTTGTTTTGGTCATGGGTTATGTTACCCAAACTCAAACCTTTCTTAATTCATTTTCTAACATCAAAGATTCTCTTACTGACATGAATGTTGGTCTTCGTCATCTTGCTAAAAACAACACTATTTCCGCCATCAA
>DATMWB010000029.1:0-11671 GCA_035562735.1 Candidatus Methanoperedens sp. | reverse complement strand
GGCCAATCAAAAGATCCCCAATATTATTACCAACGCTCGTGGCTCCTTCTGGCACCCATGGGAAGTGGTGGTGGCACCAGGAATAAATTTTTAGAAGGCATGACCTTTGGCATGCCTGTTATTACCACCCCCGAAGGTGGTATGGGTAGTATAAAAATTGAGAATTATAAACATGCCATTGTCTGTCCCGACAAAGATATTCTCAAAAATGTATTTAAAATTTTGACCGATACAAAATTTCGCCAAACCATCGGATCTCACGCTAGAAAACTCATCAAAGACAATTATTCTTTTGTAAAATGCGTTGAGGGTTTAAATCAAATATATGAAGACATCACTAAAAAATAACCCCATACTCTCAATTGTTATTCTAAATTACAATGCCAAGGACTATCTAAAAAAATGTTTAGAAAGTATAAAAAAATCTCAACTTGCCGAATATTCAATTGAAGTCATTGTTGCCGACAATGCCTCTACCGATGATAGTTTTAACCTTGCAAAGTCGGTTGTTAGCAATAACTCAAAAATAAAATTTATTTTTCATCTAAATCGTGGCAATATTGGTTTTTCAGCTGGAAACAATGAAGGCTTAAGCCAAAGCAATCCTAACTCAAAATATGTTTTATTCTTAAATCCAGATACCACAGTCGAAAAAGATACTTTTAGAAAAATTATTGATTTTTTTGAACATCACAATGATGTCGATGCCGCCACCTGTAATTTAATTTTGGCTCTAACAGGAAAAACCCAACCCGAATGCCATCGTGGTTTTCCCACTCCCTGGAACGCTTTTTGTCATTTCTTTGGCTTTGGTCTACCAAAATTATTTCCTCACTCAAAATTGTTTAATGGTTATTTTTTAGGACACCTTGATTACAAAAAAGTCCAAAAAATTGAAGCCTGTGTCGGTGCCTTTGTCATGGTAAAAAGGGAAGTTGGCAACAAAATAAACTGGTGGAACGAAAAATATTTTATGTACGGTGAAGATTTAGATTTCTGTTGGCAATTAAAACAAAAAGGTTTTAATTTATATTTTTACCCAGGATGTACAGCCACCAATTATCAAGGAGTCTCTTCAGGAATTATTTCTCATTCACAAAAAATATCAGCAGCTTCAAGAGCTACCAAGGCTAGATCTGCTCAAGCCACCACCAACGCCATGAGAATTTTTTACAAAGAAAACCTTATAAAAAATTATCCCCATTATCTACATTGGTTAGTTTGGTTAGGAATTGACTTTTTAGAACAATACCGTCTTTTTAAAGCAAAATATCTATGAAACATATCGTCATTGATGCTAGACTCTACGGCCCCAAACACACTGGATTAGGACGTTACACAAAAAACCTGCTTTTATCTTTAAAATCACTTCCCGATTTCAACAAATATAAATTTACTCTTTTAGTTTATCCAGAACTTCGTGCCGAAATAGAAGACGATCTTGGTAACAATTTTAATTATCTTTCCACAAGCCTTAATCACTATAGTCTAAAAGAACAAATATTTCTGCCCATTCTATTGATGAAACTAAAAGCAGACTTAGTTCATTTTACTCATCTTGATAAGTGTATTTTTTACCCTAAAAAATCAGTGGTCACCATTCATGACCTAATTAGACATTTTTCAAAAGGTCCCAATACTTCTACAAAAAATCCATTATTATATTGGCCAAAATATTGGGGATATCTTTTAATGACTCAAGTGATTTTGAAAACTAGCCATATAATTGTTCCCAGTAACTTTTGGCGCGACTATATTATCAAAAAATACCACTTTGACTCCAAAAACATTATTACCACTTACGAGGCCGTCGACCCCGAGTTTTTATCAGCGTCATTGAATGCAAAAACTTCGTCATTGCGAGCGGAGCGAAGCAATCTCTCCACCTCTAACTATCTAATATATACTGGCAACTTATACCCACACAAAAACATTGATGTTGTTTTAAAAGCCCTGAGAAAACTGCCCAGTATAAAACTTAAAATCATCTGTGCTCGTTCAGTTTTTACAAACAAAATTGAAAAACAAATTGCCGATTGTAAACTTGAAAATCAAGTAGAGTTTTTGGGGTATGTTCCTGATTCAGAATTTAAAAAAATATATTCTGGAGCCTTAGCTCTAGTTCACCCCTCTTTTCTTGAAGGCTTTTCTTTGACTGGTTTAGAAGCAATGGCTCTAAACTGTCCAGTGATCGCTGCCAAAGCCAGTTGTCTTCCAGAAATATATGAAGACTCAGTCCTCTATTTTGACCCAAATGACCCTTCTTCTTTAATAAAACAAATTGTCACCCTTCAAAAATCTCTTAAACTTAGAAATAAACTAATAGATTTGGGGCATCGTCAGGTATCCAAATACTCATGGGATAAAACCGCCAAAAAGACCCTTTCTTTTTATCAAAAGATTATAAATTAAAAAAATATTTGCTACCAAAAGACTTGAAAGTTGCCATATATTATGACTGGCTGAATCAATGGGGAGGAGCCGAAAGGGTCCTTCAGGATATTCTTGAAATATATCCTCATGCAGACATCTATACCCTAATATATGACAAAGAAAAGACGCCTTGGTTACCTCTAGGCCACAAGATAACTTCTTTAAATTTAAAAAATAAATTGTTGTATACACCATTTTATGCCCATAAATTAGAGCAAATAGATTTTTCTCCATACGACATCGTCATCTCAACCACCTCAAACACCGGTCACTGTTTTCTAACACCTCCAAACACTCTTTATGTCTGTTATTTTCACAACATCAACCGTTATCTCTATCAACACCCACCCACAATTTTAAAACCTCTTCTAAAAATATATGAAAAAATTGACAAAATATTTTCTCTTCGACCAGACTATCTAATGTGCAATTCCCAAAATGTTTCTACCCGAATTAAAACCCATTATCACCGTGATTCAAAAATAATTCATCCCGGAATCGACACAAAACTTTTTTCCCCCAACAATCAAGCACCTAAAAACTACTTTTTAATCGTCTCTCGTCTAGTTGCCCATAAAAATATTGACTTAGTTGTAAAACTCTTTACCAAGTTGCCTTACCAGCTAAAAATCGTCGGTCAGGGTAGGGAAGCAGATTATTTAAAATGTTTAGCCGACTCATCAAATAACATTGAATTTTATGATCATATCGACGATCGTGAATTAGTAAATATGTATCAAAATTGTCTCGGACTCATATATCCTCAAGAAGAAGATTTTGGTCTAACTGCACTTGAAGCTCAGTCTTGTGGACGTGGAGTCATTGCCTATAAACGTGGTGGTGCTATTGAAACTGTCATCGAAAATAAAACCGGCGTCTTTTTTGAAAATCAAAGTGAGGAATCATTAAAAAATGCCATTGAAAAATATCTGGAAAATCCTCCTCAAAGTTCTGACTGTCGGCAAAATGCCCTCACCTTTGATAGGCAAATCTTTATGTTAAACTTTAAACAATTTATCAATTCTTTATGGTCAAAAAAACAAACAAAGAACACTACGCTGTAATACTCTGTGGTGGTACTGGACCAAGATTGTGGCCTCTTTCACGTGTAGATAGACCAAAACAGTTTTTAAATATTTTTTCTGAAAAATCCCTTCTAAAAGAAACCTTTCTTCGTGCAAAACGAATCATCCCCAAAGAAAACATTTTTGTTGTCACCAACTCAAAATACCAAAATCTAATAAAAGAAAATTTGAAGGGTCTTGTCGAAAGCAAAAATATCCTGTGTGAACCACAAAAAAGAAATACCGCCATGGCTATTCTTTACGCTTGTGCCGTTATCAGTCGCCAAAACCAAAACGCTATCGTTACTTCATTTCCTTCTGACCATTTTATTGGCCAACTAAATAAATTCGATAAAAACATCAGAAATGGACAAAAACTTGCCTTAAAAAATCTCATCATCACCTACGGTATAAAACCAAATTCTCCAAGTCCTTCTTTTGGATACATACAAACAAATTCAAAATTTGAAATAACTCAATTCATCGAAAAACCTCAAGTAAATATTGCTCAAAAACTGATTCAAAAAAATAATTGTTTTTGGAACAGTGGGATTTATACCTTTAGTGTTAATACTCTTGTAAATGAATTCAAACAACACTCAAAGGAATATCTCCCACTATTTAACAAACTTTACGAAAGTTATCAAAACCCAAAGGTTGTCCAAAAAATCTATTCTATGTCTCCTTCTTTGGCTATTGATGTTGCCATCTCAGAAAAATCAAAAAAAATGTACCTTGTCCCAGCCAATTTCTCATGGAACGATGTCGGTGAATGGAAATCAATCTACCAAGAACTTCCAAAATCACTCAACAACATTGCTACTCTTCCAAAAAATGTAAAATATCTAGAAGTAAATTCAAAAAATTGTTTAATATCAGCAAGTCCTCAAAAAATGGTGGGTTTAGTTGATGTTAACAATTTGGCCGTCATTGATACTCCAGATGCCCTACTCGTTTGTAATATCTCTACTGACGGTAGCTTTCATGTTCGTGACTTGGTCTCTAAAATTGTTCAAAATTTAAAATTTAAACATTTCTTTACTGGAAAAAATGACTAACAAAAATGACCTTCCCTTTTACCGCCTTCGAGTCGCTCTATTTGCACCTACCAAAAGACTAATTGATATCTTTAGTGCTTTAATTTTATTGGTCATTTTTTCTCCAATTATGTTGATTGCCTCAATCCTAATAAGACTTACTTCTGAGGGTCCAGTAATATTTAAGCAAAAAAGGGTTGGACGGCATGGAGAATTTTTTATGTACAAATTTCGCTCCATGAGAGTGGGGGATAATGATAAATTTTTAAAAGAGAATTATCCAGAACTTTGGGAAAAATACAAAGCCAATGACTGGAAACTATCAGCCAACGAAGACCCTCGCATTACCCCTGTTGGGAAATTTATCCGAGCCACCTCAGTTGATGAATTTCCTCAATTTATCAATGTTTTAAAAGGTGAAATGAGCTTGGTAGGCCCCCGCGCTTATCGTGACCAGGAATTACACGAGTACGCTAAAAAATATCCCAAGACCAAGAAATATATTAAAATTATTCGTACCGCCAAACCTGGCATTACTGGACTTTGGCAAGTGTCTGGAAGAAATGATTTGCCTTTTGAAAAAAGAGCTAAAATGGATGCCGATTATATTGAAAATCGTTCTCTGCGACAGGAAATTGGCATAATTTTTAAGACCCCAATGGCTATGTTTTCTCGCTGGTAAAAGCATGCTAAACTTATCCCATGGATATTCCTGCAACCCTAATAAAAAACGCTCAAGAACCTATTTCCAAGCCTAAAAAGGCAAAAGTAAATAAAAAAATACTGACCTTTTTTACAGTATTTTTTGGAACATTAATTTTTATTGCCACCTTTCTTTTTTTCTTTCTTTACCTACCTGCAAAATCAATCCTCAAGCAAGTTGATGAAGCCAAAGCCGTAGCAACTACTCTAAAACAATCTATCAATGACAAAGATTTGGCCCTTAGTAAAACTGGTCTAGAAAACCTTAACCAACAGCTTGTATTAATCGACAACAAATTTAAAAAATTGTCCTATCTAAGTTTCGTTCCCATAGCCAACAACTATTACAAAGATGGTCAAAGTCTTTTAAAAATTGGTAAAGACGCTCTTGAAACTGGGGATATTGTTATCAAAGCTATCGAGCCCTATCAAGATTTTTTGGGTTTAAAAGGTGCCGCCACCAGTAGTGCCAAAACCACCGAAGATAGAATTGCTTTCTTAACCGAATCAATTGAAAGCCTCTTGCCCCATCTTGATTCAATAGACAGCAAAGTTACCGAAATTGATACCCTTATAAACCAAATCGATATCACTCGATACCCTGAGACCATAAAAGATATCCCCCTAAGACACGATTTTAACCAAATAAAAGAATCCATTGGACAAGCCAAAAAATTAATCAGTGATGGTAAACCTATTTTAACCAAAACCTCTTGGTTACTTGGAAAAGATAAAGTCCGAAATTATTTAGTCATCTTCCAAAATGACGGTGAGCTTAGACCTAGTGGTGGATTTTGGACGGCATATACCACTATAAAAGTTGATAAGGGCAAAATTATCCCCGGTACCTCAAGTAATATTTATGATCTTGATGATAAAATTTCCAGCACTGTTTTAGCTCCTCGCTTAATCAAGTCTTATCATATAAATGTCCCTTACCTAAACCTTCGTGACAGCAATTTATCGCCTGATTTCCCCACTGATGCACAAGTTTTCTTAGATGGATATTATAAAGCCATGGGTAAAAAAACAGTCTTTGATGCTGTTGTCGCCCTCGATACCAATGTCCTCGTTGATATCGTTAAAGTACTAGGAAAACTTGACACTACTGTCGGTACTTTTACTGCAGACCCCGATCCAAGATGTAGCGGTTGTCCAAAAATAATCTACGATCTCGAATGGATTGCTGGACGTCCCAGAAATTATATTGAAAAAGACCGAAAAGGCTTTTTAGGACCTTTAATGCACGCTCTACTGGCAAACGCTATGGGCTCTGAAAAAAGTAAAATGGCTCCCTTAGCTCAAGCTTTCTTTAACAATATCTTCCAAAAGCATATTTTATTTTTCTTTACTGATACCGAAGTTCAAAAAGCAGCCGAACTAGCCAATATTGCTGGTCAAATTGTTCAGACCGACAGTAATACTGATTATTTCCATCTAAACGATGCAAATTTTGCTAGTGCAAAAAGCAACATCTTTATTACCCAAAAAATTAAGCACGAAATCTCAAAAAATAATGATAATGTCGAGCACAAAGTCACCATCACTTATACAAATCCCGCCAAAGCCTCCAACTGTAACCTTGAAAAGGGGGACTTGTGTCTAAATGCACCAACTTATCGAAACTTGTTTAGATTCTATTTACCGCTAGGAAGCCAACTTATCAAAATGACTGGTTCTGAAGTAGAAGTGGTCAAATATGAAGAAAACAACAAGCAAGTTTTTGAAGGCTTTTATGGCAACAAATATCCTCTATACGCCATGTCCAACACCAAGGTTAGTATCCAATACACCTCACCCATAAAGGCTAGTAAAAATTACAACCTTTATCTCCAAAAACAGCCTGGGACCAAGGCCGTAGAGTATGAAGTATATGTCAATGGACAAAAACAAGAAAGTTTTTCTTGGGTAGCTGACAAAAATCTTCGACTCTCACTTTAATGTCAAAGTTTGTCACCACAAACGCCATAGTAATAAAAAAAAGACGCCAAAAAGAGGGTGATATTTTAATTACTCTTTTTACTCAAAGCTTAGGCAAAATAAACTGTATTGCTAAAGGTGCACAATCCATAAAAAGTCGACGTCTTGGCCATCTTGAGCTTGGCAGTCAAAATAAAGTTAGTCTTTATGAAAAAAACTCTTACTACTGGCTCTCTGAAACTCAATCAACCTCATCCTTTCTTCGGGACTCATCCTTTTTAAATCAAATAAACCTTCTATTTTATTTTTTAGAAATTTTAAATTCTATATTACCAAACGGTCAAACCCAAACAAAAATTTTCACCATTATCTCCAGTGGTATCGACGCTATTAGTAAAAACCATTTTTCTTCTTTTATTAAACAAGAAATAAATCTCCTTGAGGAGCTCGGATATGGTCTACCAACAGACATTTTAACCAGTTACAATTCCCGCGACTATAAAAATACTCAACTACTTATTAAAAAATATTTTGAATCGATTATCGAAAAACCTCTTACAAGTAGTAAACTCTTCTCATGAAAAAAATATTACTTTTTTTGCTAATTATCTTTTCTGTTTTTCTTCGCTTTTACAACCTTGAATACACTGCTAGATTTACTCGGGATGAATCAAGTGACCTTGTGTCTATAAAAAAGATTTATGACCATAAAAAGATTACACTCATCGGCCCCATGGACGAAGGTAAAATAGAAGTTTTCAGTTCCCTTACTTACTATTTGTTTTTACCTTTTTGTATTATTTTTGGATTTGACCCCATTGTTACCGCTTCGGCTACAGCTTTTTATGGCCTACTCACCATTATATTTATCGCGTATATCTTAAAAAAGAGATCTTGGTCATCATCGATATTTATTCTCTCAGTCGTTTTTACCCCCTTTCTTATATCATCTCGTTGGGCCTGGAATCCACACCTGATTCCATTTTGGCAAGCGCTTTCACTTTTGGTTTTATTTTCAAAACTTCCTTATCGCTTTCTTTTAACAGGAATACTCATGGGTTTTACTATCCATCAACACTGGTATGCCGTTTTCACTGCCATATCTATAATTCCCATAATATATTTTACTGATAAGAAGTTCAAACCTGCCATTCTTTACTCTATTGGTCTCTTTATTAGCATCACGCCCTTTATTCTTTTTGATTTAACCCATCCTCCGGGATTATTTATAACTAGAATGTTATATTTCAGTCCTCTTTCAATAGGTGCCTATCAACTACCTTTCCTTACAAAACTCTGGATAAATTCAAAAAGCGTCTTTCAATACTTCTCAGGCAATCAACTGATATTTGGATACATCAGCTTAGCGCTAACTTTGTTTGTGATTATAAAATACAAAACAAAAAATCACCTCTGGTTTTTACCTATAATCTTTCAAATAATTGCCCTATCTTTGACAAGAAGTCCATTTAGGGTCCATTATGTCATTCCTGCTGCTTTATTTTATATATTTTGGCTATACCAAAATCAAAAAATATTTCTTGTGAAGCTCTTAACTGTGTTGCTGATAATCTTTAATATCTTAAACCTTAAATATATTCTCAACTTTTCAGATTGGTCACACAATATAAAAGCAAAACATATAATAAATACTCTTATCTCGAATAAGCAAAAAGGGGACTCATCCTTTAATCTAGTGGTTCTTCAAAGTCCGGACAACACCACCAAAGGACTAAGTTTTAAAGATTATTTAACCCTAAATAACATCTCGATAAAGGATCCGAGTGAATACAAAAACATTGATACACTTTACGTTGTCAGCTATCAAGAACACTGGTCAAAATTATCCCAAGATCCTGCCTATGAACTTGATGCTTTTAGAAATCTCACCCCCCACGAAATTATAAAAATTGAAAATTCCAACTGGTATCTTTACAAAATTTCCAAAAACTAAAGATTAACCTTTATAATACACACATGCAAAACGAGCAAAATGATCAAGTCTCCAAACTAGTTTCTCTTTGTAAGCGCCGAGGCATAATATTTCAGAATAGTGAAATCTATGGAGGAGTCCAAGGTTTTTATGACTACGGACCTGTCGGTTCTCTCATGAAAAACAACTGGAAATCTCTCTGGTTAAAGAACAATGTCCAACAAAGAAATGACATTGTCCTTATTGATGGTTCAATAATTACTCACCCTCGAGTTTGGGAAGCATCCGGACATGTGAAAAACTTTGCCGACATTATGGTTGAATGTAAATCTTGTCACAAACGTTTTCGACCAGACCTGTTAGACGATCAAACAAAATGTCCAGAGTGTGGTGGTCAATTCACCGAAGGTCGAAAATACAATATTCTCTTTGAAACTGATATTGGTGTTATTGAAGGAGAAAAAATGCATGCTTATCTCCGAGGAGAAGCCTGTCAGACCATATATCTTGATTTTCAAAATATCGTCAATTCTAGTCGTGTAAAAATTCCTTTTGGTATTGCCCAAATTGGAAAAGCTTTTAGAAATGAAATCACTCCAAAAAATTTCCTCTATCGTACGCGTGAATTTGAACAATGGGATATTCAATATTTTTGCAAAGCTGAGGATATGGAGAAATTTTATGAGATGTGGAAATTAGACAGAATGACTTGGTATCAAAATCTGTTTAACAACAAAGAATCTCTTCGTTTTCGTCAACACGAAGCAGACGAATTAGCCTTTTATGCAAAAAAAGCCTTTGATATCGAATACCAAGCACCTTGGGGTTGGGCAGAAATGGAAGGTATTCACTGGCGGGGAAATTATGACTTAACTCAACATTCCGAATTCAGTCGTCAGGATCTTTCCTACAGCGATCCGATTACTCATGAAAAATATCTCCCTCATATTGTAGAAAGCTCTGGAGGAGTTGACAGATCATTTTTCTTTTTACTACTTGATGCGTATCAAGAGCAACAACTCGACAAGGGTGAAATTAGAACTTATCTTAAAATTAATCCAAAAGTTTCCGCCTATAAATTGGCTATTTTTCCACTTGCATCCAATAAACCTGATTTAGTCGATTTGGCTCAAAAACTATATAAAGACTTATCAAATAACTACTCAGTCGATTTTGACGACAGCAGTAATATTGGTAAAAAATATCGTCGTCAAGATGAAATCGGTACTCCTTGGTGTGCCGTTGTCGATTATCAAAGTTTGGAGGATCAAAGCGTCACCATTCGAGATAGAGACAGTATGGAACAAATTAGAGTTAATATTAATGAAATTGACTCTTGGTTACAAAAAAAGTTAAACTAAACATATGAAAAAATACCTATATCTCGTACTTGTTTCCTCTTTATTTCTTTCAAGCTGTGGTAAAAAAAGTGAGACGACAGTCGTACCCACTCCCACTCCACGTTTAGTAGAACTTGCCCTTGAAGATAAACCAAACGTATCTTTAACTTCAAGAAGCGATGGACATGAATTAACCCTAAAACTTTCTTCGGTCACAAATAATATTTCCAAAATTGAATATGAACTTACCTACGTTGCCGTTGATGGTGGTTTAGAAATAGAAAAAGGTGCCAGTGGAATTATAGAAAAAAATGACATTGTCTCGGGAAATATTGAAAGAAAAATATTGCTTGGTACTGAAAGTTGTACCAGCGGATGTAAATATAAATATGACACAGGAATAACTGGTGGAAATTTAAACTTAATTTTTACAACCTCAAACAGTCAAATTTCAACCTTTGACACCCCTTTTATTATTAGAAGCACCGCTGACATTAAAAAGTCTGGAAAACTAGTTTGGACTGAACAAGATTACACCTACACACCCACTAAACTTACGGGTAGTAACTTCTTTATTGTTCACAAAGATTTTAAAAATGGTGCTTTTATAGTCACCAGTAGTGGTTCTCTTTAATGACTTATCATCAACCTGTCCTCCTAGATGAAGTACTGACCAGCCTCGACCCAAAACCAGGTCAAATATTTTTGGATACCACTCTCGGACATGCTGGTCATAGCATTGAAATTTTAAAAAAGGGAAGTACTGTTTTTGGTCTAGACGCCGACTCAAATAATCAAGAAATTGCTATCAAAAGAATTGAAGAATTAGGACTCTCAAAAAACTTTTATCCAGTAAAGGGAAACTTTTCTGACTTGATAAGCTTGTGGAAAAAAGAAATCTCAAAACCAGTTGATGGGATTTTAGCTGACCTAGGTCTAAGCATTAACCAACAATCGGGAAAAGGTAGGGGATTCTCATTTAATGATGAGGATTCTCTGGATATGCGATTAAATCCTAAAAAACAATCTCTAAGCGCCGAAGAAATTATTAACACCTGGGACAAAGACAAACTTTATAATCTTTTTACAAAATATGCCCAAGAAAAGTTAGCCAAACCTCTTGTATATGAAATTATAAAATCACGTCAAAACAGCCCTATTAAAAGTGGCTCCAAATTGAGTGAAATAATAAATTCTTACTATCAAAAAAAACATTATTCGACTTATCACAACCCTTCAACA
>DATMWB010000028.1:0-11023 GCA_035562735.1 Candidatus Methanoperedens sp. | reverse complement strand
AGCAGTTGGCGAATTTAATGTTAAAAGAGGTTAAAAAAGTAGCGCCAATAATTTTTGAGAAGGCGGGAGCAACATGTGTTAGTCAGGGAATTTGTTGGGAGGGAGAAAAGATGACTTGTGGACTTTATAAGACGATTAAAGGGGCAGAGGTAAGAAGTAGAGTATGAAAAAAAGAATTAAGAAAGGAAAATTTATTGTAATTGAAGGAATTGATGGTTGTGGGAAGGGAACACAGGTCGAACTACTAAGAAAGAGGCTAATAAAAAATAAATTTAAGGTGGTAATTGATGATTATCCTCATTATGAGACAAGTTTTTGGGGTGAGCATGTGGGAAGAATGTTGGCAAAGGAATTTGGAAATCCAATGGAAGTGAGTCCATATTTAACTGTTTTGCCTTATATGAATGATGAAGCTGATGGAAGTCGAAAAATAATTAATCCTGCTTTGGAGAAGGGAAAATTGGTGCTTTCAAATCGTTTTTTTACATCAAATATTCATCAAATTGCAAAAATTGAACTTTCAAAGAGGGCCTCTTTTGCAAAGTGGTTATGGAAGGCAGGTTATCAAGAAATGGGAATAACGGTACCTGATTTGGTAATTGTCTTGATGGTGGATCCACCAATTTGTCGCGATAATGTTAAGAAAAAAGCAGAGAGGAAATATACAAAGGGTCAGGTAATGGACGCAGCCGAAGAAGATTTTAGACATCAAATGGAGTCGGCTAAGGAATATAAAAAGATGGTTAAAAGTAATCCAAAATGGTGGATTATGATTGATTGTTGTAGAAGTGGAAAACTGATGTCCCCCGAGGAAATAAATGAACTGATATGGCAGGAGATGAAGGCAAGAAAAGTAATTTAGTGGTGAAGTTTTTTATTTATTGGTATATCTGGCACTACCCAGTGTTCAAGGCAACGAGCTTGGTAGGTAATTGAGGTACCAGGTTTTTCGATAATGACGGTAGGGCTTTTGTAACTATCAGGTTTTCCATTGAGGAGTCTTTGGGTCATTTGAGCATTGGCACCACAAAGACGTTTGTCACCGTTGATAGAGGCCATACATTTTGCTTCGACAACAGTTAGGTCAGTGGCTAGGGGAATTAGTTTTTCCATGACAGGAAAGGCGTTGCCCCGGTAGTCACGATTTAGTCCAGAAAAGACAATTTGGATACCAAATTGAGCTAGGTTTTTAATGACTTTTACAATTTTGGGGTTAAAAAATTGGACTTCATCAAAGGCTGCAAGGTCAATATTTTTTTGTTTCAAAACAATGTCGTAGATTTTTTGAATTCCATTTATGGGGATGGAAAAAGCGACATGCTCACCCCCAGCGCGAGAACGGACAACATTTTTGGCAAAGCGGTCATCAATGTTTGGTTTAAATACTAGACATTTTCGACCAGTGGCTTCGGCGGCGGAAACATCATGAAGCATGAGTAAAGTTTTTTTGGCAAACATGGGTCCAACATAGCCAGTAATTGATTCTCGAGTTTTGGTCACCATGAAGAGTATATTTGATTTGGATAAATATAAAAATATGTTACTTATAACTAAATATTTTTGTTACGGAGAAAATTAGTTAATTGTTATAAAATAGGCAATGGATAAAATATTTGATTTGATAAAAGAGGAAGAAAAATTTCAAAATGAGACTGTTAGATTGATTCCAAGTGAAAATTTTACGTCTGAGGCAGTAAAAAAATGTTTGGCGACAGATTTAACCAATAAGTATGCAGAAGGATATCCTGGAAAAAGGTATTATCAGGGAAATAAATTTATTGACGAAATTGAAAATCTAGCGATTGAGAGGGGTAAAAAAATTTTTGGAGTGGAACACATGAATGTTCAGCCATATTCTGGAAGTCCGGCAAACAGTGCTGTGTTGATGGCTCTATTAGAACCTGGGGATAAGATTTGTGGGATGAAATTAAACGCTGGAGGGCATTTAACTCATGGTCATCCGAAGGTGACATTTTCGGGAAAGTTTTTTAATTCAGTTCAATATGATGTGGACGAGGAAGGAAGGATAAATTATGACGAATTGGAAAGGTTAGTAAAGGAAGAAAAACCAAAATTAATTTTTGCAGGAACGACAGCTTATCCATGGATTTTAGATTGGGAGAAGTTTGCCAAGATAGCTGATGGGGTTGGGGCATGGTTAGTGGCTGATATTTCTCATATTGCTGGTTTGGTGGTGGGTGGGGTACATCCAAGTCCGGTACCATTTGTTCATATAATTACTTCAACAACACACAAAAGTCTTAGAGGTCCAAGGGGAGCAATAATTGGGGTGACAAAAAAAGGATTAGAAAAAGATAGTGAATTAGCAAAAAAGATTGATAGGGCGGTATTCCCAGGGTTACAGGGTGGTCCTCATATGAATAGTATTGCGGCAATGGCAGTGGCTTTTGCTGAGGCTGATACTTCTGAGTTCGGAAAATATACAGAACAAATTGTAAAAAATGCCAAGGCATTGGCAGAGAGTTTAAAGAAAAATGGACTTAGAGTTTTTGGGACAGAGAATCATTTAATGGTGGTTGATTGCGGATTAGAAAAGGGTAAAGAAATGGCAGTTAAGTTGGAAGAGGTGGGAATTATTGTAAATGCTAATACTATTCCTCACGATAAGGCTAGTCCGTTTAAACCATCGGGAATTAGGATTGGGGCTCCGGCAATGACGACAAGGGGATATCTTGAAGCTGATTTTGAGGCTTTAGGAGCCAAAATAGCAAAGGTAATAAAAGAATAAAGCCAAGGGATTCTAAAAGCTGAGGCCAGAAGAAGATATGGATAGATATTGGATTTTGGGAACTAGATTCTGGAATAGTCCAGCCGTTGGCCCAATTGTTAATGAGGGTGTGATTTAAAATAACTGGTTTTAGACCTTTAAAATAAAAGGCTGTCCAGCCAGAAGAGTAGGATTGAGGCAGAACTAGGGTCGATGAGGAAGGTGAAGTTAGTTTGGTTTTATAATAAAAAATATTTGAATTTGAATTGAGATATTGGCGAGATAGGTTTGGTATGGCGATGTTTTGTTCTATAAAGATAGGGTAAAGTACTATCTGATTGATATAATTTTGATTTTTTTGGGAAAAGGAAGTGTTATTGAAAATAAAAGTGAGACCACGATCAAAGTCGTCTGTTTGACGGGCGGGAATATAAAACCATGAAGTATTTGATCCAGGAATAGTTTGTAAGAGAGTATCAAAGTATTTATTTTGAGAATTGTCTGAGACGGCACTGATTTTTAAGGGTAAGCCTTGATTGTGCTCCGAAATGATTTTAACAAGATAACTCTCTTTGAGTTTTGCATTTGGAAAATTGTATGCAAAAATCGGTTTGGACATGTCGGAATGAGTAAAATTTTTATTTGCAGGATCATCCTCGGGTTGGGGAATTGACAAAGGAGAAAAAGGTAATTCACCTTGGAGTCGATTGGTGAAAAGATTGAAAAATTGATTTGGTGAATTTTTCTGACTTATATAATCACCAAATTTTTGATAATTTGTATCGATAAGTGCAAAGTCAAACTGAGAAGCGGTGGGTGTATTTGGAACGGTGTATATTTGGGTTGGTGAGGAAGTTTGGTAGACAAAGATATTTTTTGTATTTTTAATTAATTTAAGGGAAGGGATAGAGTCGAGTAAATCTTTGGTTGGACGTGAAAGTTTGGCGTATATTTTATCGTCGGGATAATAGATATTGTTGTCAAAAATAACATATTCAATAGAATATTTTGAAAAGATATTTTCAAGAAGGTTGGGATTTTTACTTTGGATGGCATTACTTAATTCCCAATAGTATTGTTCATTTTTTAGATTCCAAGCATCAAAAGCTCGATCTAAAATAGGGTTTTCCAGTGCATACCAAAGAAAACCAGAGCCTGAAATACCCCACTTATAATTGGTCCATCCCCAAAAAGAACCTTGGGGAAGATTGGCAATACGACCGGTATGATTTTGGGTTTTTAGAAAATTAAAAACTTCAAAATATTCATCAGGAATTTTTTGACGGGTATCTTGAGAAAAATAATTACCAAAAAAGGAAGGAAATGAAAATATAAAAAGAGAAAGTAGAGTTAAATAAATTGGTAGATTGGAAGTTTGATGAGAATATTTTATTTGACGAAGAAATTTAACAAGAGAGGTTAGCGAGTTTGCTATAAGAAAAGAAAAGGTGAAAGAGACTGGAACCAAGAATTTGGTCCAAGGAGAGCGAAAAATTTGGTTGATTAAAGGAATTTCTCGTATATGTGAATTTAGTTCTTTTATGAGTGGGACGTTTGAAAGTAGAGCTAGACATGAAAGAAAGAAAAGCAAGATGAGGGAGAGGGAAAAGGTGTTATTTTTTTGGGATTTTATTAGGAGAATAAGCAGCCCAGAAATTATAAAGAGAGAAATAAAATAGCCACAGATGACAAAATATTGGTTAGAGAAATGGGTAATCCATGGGGCCATAAGTGGTTGACCGTTGCTATTAAAATCATAATAGTAACCACGGAGGAGGAGAAAGTCTTCGAGGTTGCCGCGAACTTGATTTCGGGCAAAAGTTTCATCATTACTCATAAAGTTGCCAATGCCGGTGGTGGGATTTTGAAGATTGTTTTTTAGAAAGTAGAGTTGAGGTAGAAGCCAGAAAGAATTAACTAAAAAGATAATTAGAAAAATAGATGAGTAGTTAAGTAGGTGGGATATTTTTGGATGGGTTAAGAAGTGGGAAAGGAATACCAATGAGATACAAATAAGATAGACAACAAAAATTGTTTGGACATAGAAACTGGGGATAGCTAGAATGTTGATAAGAATTAATTTTTTTAAGTGAGATTTAGAAGGAGTTAAAAGATATTTTAAGAGGAAGAAAATTAACCAAGGGAAGAATCCCCAAAAGGTAGAAAAAGGTTCAAAGGCGACCCAAAAATATTGAATAGAGCCAAAATTTAAAAGGTAAAAAAGAGAGGAGGTGAGAGAGATTGGTCGAGAAAATTTATAGTTTCTAGCAAGTTTGTAGATGCCAAAGGTACCTAGAAATAGCATGGAAAAATGCCATAGGTATCGTATAATATTTGTAGGAAGAAATAGAGTAAGAGGGAGAATTATAAGTTGTCTTATTAGATCCGATGCATGGGCCATTCCACCAACTAAACCGAGTCCTTGGTATTCCTGCCAGACGGCAAAGAGGGATCGCTTGAGATTTAAGGAAATATTCAATTCGGGCATTAGGTTGTCCCAGCCAGTAAGAAAGGTGTTTTGAGTGAAGTTACCAAGACAAAGAAGGGAGACAATTAGAACTAAAATAGATTCTGGTAGATGACGTTTTATCCACGACAAAAGAAACATTGATTAATTATACTTGGCTCTCGACAAAAGTCCCAATTTGATGCTGAGATTGATTTTGATTTATTCCGCGAATGAAGTACCAGAGGTTGTATATAAAAGAAGAGGGGAGAATGGAGATAACAGCAATTTGAGCTATGTTGATAAAAATTGCTTTAAATGATGGTTTGAAACCATTTTTAATAGCGTTTAATCGTGATTGGAGGGTTAGGTAAAATGTCTTTTTAGGATTTAGGTGAGAAAGTGAGTTATCAATTTGTCGGTAAAAATATAGATTGTCAGGTAAATTTGCGAAATTACCAAATTGGGATAGTTTGAAATATAAGTCGACTTCTTCAGCACTGGTTTTGGTTGCTGAGTACCAGGAAAAACTTTTTGGTAATAGTGAACGATTGATCATCATATATCCTTGTTGGATGGGTACAGCCCAAAAAAGCATGTCTTTAATACCAGTGGTGGAGGTGGGGAAATTTTTAAATCCAACCACTTGATCGTTTTGGTTAATGATGGTGCATTGGGCACCAACAACAACTGTTTGGGGATGTTTTTTTAAGTATCTATATTGTTTTTCGAGTCTATCAGCTACGGAAATATCATCGGCATCCATACGTGCAAGATATTTACATCGGGCTAGAGAAATGGCAATGTTTGAGTTGGTGGAAACACCTAAGTTGAGGCGATTTCGAAAGATTCTAATACGAGAATCGCGGCGGGCATATGACTTTATAATTTTCCATGAATCATCGGTTGAATGATCATCAATAATAATGAATTCAAAGTTGGTTAAAGTTTGATTAAGAACTGATTCGATAGCTTGAGAGAGATAAGGGGTGGCATTAAAAACCGGCATGTAAACAGAAATGAGTGGTTTTTTTATTTTGAAATTGGTCATAGCATTTCGTCCTTTTGGACTCATCAGTATCGACTACATCGATAAATGCTAATCTCTTTCTTCTTTCTTTCCTTGGCTCCCGTGGGAACTTTGCCTTTAGGGCATTGTTCCCACGGGGGATTAAAGGTTGGGGATTTTTGCCTAGGGCAAGATTTGGACGCCACGGTCAGAGATCAGCGTGTCGCTGACATAACCGCGGAATTCCCGAGAGACCCAGTGAAACGCCAGTGCGTTGAAGTCGGCGTTGCCGTTCTGGATTTCATCGGGTATCCGATTGTCAACATCCTGCATCATCAGGTCAAAGTTCGGCCAGATGACCAGTTCGCCATCGAGAATGGTGATTTCGAGGCTATCCGTGCCCAGGTACTGGATGACGCCACCACTATGGTCTTCGACCTTGTAACCGAAAGCGACGGACATGCCGCTGCCATCGTTGGTCACCTGGAAGGTGACGGGGGTCGATTGGATGATTGCCAGTTCGGCATCAGAGTAGGGGGCGTCATGACCCGTGAGGATGCGACCAGTGGTAATGGCGACGGCGCCGTTGTCCAGGGGGACACCGACGATTTCGTCATCAACCAGAATCTGGTAGGTGGGAAGGTTCTCGGGCTGTTCGGTCGGAGCGGGTGCTTCGGTGGAAACAACAGTCGGGATGACTGCTACTTCGGTTTCTGCGGACACCATGATGGGGCCATTGAGGATTAAACCTCCGACCACAGTGATGATGCAGCATGAGCCGAGCATCAGAATTCCCAACACGATGAGAAGGACTGCCCACCAAGGGAGTCCACGGCGGGTGTTATTTACGGATGCGGGTTGTTCAGACATTTCAATGCTCCTTTGAGCTGAATATTGCCTTTCGAGGTGTCTGCGTTGATTTCGCTGCGCGTAACCACGTCTGGCATTGGTTTTTCTGGGGTCCATTATAGCCTCCTTTTTTGGGGGCCTCCCAGAACAATTTCTTTGAAACAATTTTTAAGTCGCCTCTGCGACAGGATCCATTTGGACCCTTATTGCGTGTATGAACCCTCCTCCTTTCAGTAGAGTTCATTTAACTTGCTAAGAATTTTCCTAGTAAGCAAAATGAACTCTACGAAAGCTCCGTAAAGATTTGGAAAGATTTAGAAGAAAGAGATTGTTAAAGAACCTCGCCTAAAGCGAAATAAATTTCGCATTATGGCGGGCAGGCTCTATTTTATTTAGACGCTTTGTCTACTTAGATAGATTCTGCCTTGATGGGTTTAATCACCAAGGGAGAAACGGAGTAAGTGAAGCGAGGAGCCACCCTACCCCGAGAATCTCTCCCCTGATGATTATCAGAGGGAAGTAAAACTTCGTTTTGTTAAAGTAATTAAAAGTTGAAATTGAGTATATCAATCAACAATTAATTGTAATGTAGTGTATCACCGATGTGTAATAATGTCAAGTTATAGGATACTATATTGAGACGTGTTTAAAATGGTTGGAGTGGTGTAGTGAGTGTTAGTCTAGGACTAAATTTTTTTTAGATAGTCTTTCAATTCGGTTGCAATTGTATTGTCATTTAAGGCAACAGCAATATTGGCTTTTAACCAACGAAGGGGGTCACCGGTAGTCATCCAGTCCGATTCTTTGTCGGTGGCTTCTGTTAGAACAACGTCTTGAGCGGCGAGAGTGTTGACTGCATCAGCAAACCATAATTCATTGTTTTTACCAGTCGACTGATTGGTTAGTACTGGCCACAATTTGGTGCTATCGACAACGAAGCGACCGCCTTGTCCGAAAAATGAAGGTGCTTCAGAAGCTGGTAATTTTTCATACATTCCAGAGATACGGTTTGGGTATTGGGAATCGTTCATGTATTTGGCAGAACCATAGCGTACTATTTCTTCTGGACCTACATCCTTTACAGAAACAACAACTGAGGGTGAGTATTGCTCAAATGTAGAAATCATTTTTTTAAGATAACGACCAGTATCTTTTTCGACAGTTAAATCATCACCAAACATATACACAAAAGGATCATTTCCAATAAATGATTTGGCGGCAAGAATAGGGGAGGCATTGCCGTAGGGTAAGTTTGGTTCCTGAGTGACAAACTCTAAACTTTTTAATTTTGACCAAATATTTTTTAGTGAGTCTAGATATTCTGTCTTTCCAATACCCTCTAAATATTTTTCTAAATCAGTGTCGGGAGTAAAGTATCTTTTTACAGTAGTTTCACCTTCGCGATGAACTATACATAGATCAGTAACATCGGCGGCGATAGCTTCTTCAACTAGATATTGAATGTTTGGTTTGTTAATAATTGGAACAAGTTCTTTGGCGTAAGCTTTAACTGTGGGGAGAAAACGGGTACCGCGACCAGCGGCGGCAATAACAGCCTTGGTGACTTTGGTTGACATAGTAGATATATGATATCAAATTAAAAATAATCGAAAATTTGATAAAATAGCGAGTACTCTGTTTGGGCCCATAGCGTAGTTGGTAGCGCGTCCCCATGGCATGGGGAAGGTCAAGGGTTCGAGTCCCTTTGGGTCCACTTTTGTTCTAGTAATTGATTTTTGTTACTTCGTGTCCTAGGTGATGTATAAATTTCCCACTATCCTTTGTTGAATTTCCTCGTTCATACACAACTGCACCCATAGTGGGTGTTAATGATGCTTTGCGATAAAAAGCCCATTTATTTTTGGGAATGTTGAGCACTCCAAATTTTAAATTTTCTGGATTTTCTATATCTTCAAGTCCGTAAATCTGAACTGGATTATTATCTCGAACTTCAACTAAATGGAAACTAAATTTGTTTGGTCTTGTGTATGCATCAAAAATTTTCGCTCTGGTGTCTTCGTCTGTTGAAATAAAGACAGTGATATCCATTTTTTCTTGTAATTCCTGGTCAACAGTTTTGTATCTTAATGTTTTTCCCTTCTTGTCATATGTGTAGACAGAACCCTTTGCGGTTTCAAAAGATTTTATTGGTTTATTGATGATTTTTCCTTTGGGGGGTTCGTTGTCCACGATTAAATGATATCAAAAAAGGGGGTTTAAGAAGATAAAAATTAGTTTGCGGTGGTTTACTTTAATTTTCTGACATAAATTAAAGGGTTTTTTGGTAAAATCAACTGTATTCTTTAGGCCCGTGGTGAAATGGTATCACGAAGGTCTCCAAAACCTTTTTTCCATGTTCGACTCATGGCGGGCCTGCCACTTTGTTTTGAAAAATCTATGTATGGATGAAAAACTAAAAATAATTGATTGGGGAGATGGTCATAAAGTAATTATAAAGTTGCCGGATTTATCTAATTTACCAAAAGTAACCTGTCCCACCGACTGTTATCCAGTAGGAGAGGGTGGTACGGGAAAAGTAATAAAGGAAGAGAGTGAATAACTTTTAGAGTAAAGAGAGAATTTTCTTTTCGATGGATTCGGGGGATTTTTTTAAGACAAAGGCAATTTCAGCGGAGAGATGGAAAACGATTTTATTAATAATTTCTTGATAGTTTTGAGAGAACTTTTCTCCAGTGGTAACTTTGTTGGCGCAAAGTTGTTTTAGAACATAAATAGTTTTGTTGGGGTCATTAAGATATAAAATTTCTTTTATGGTTTTAAAATCAAAAATAGTAGAGGCATCAATAGGTTTTTTGAGATATTTGTAGATTTCTTTAACGTCTTGGGGATGAATTAGATAACGAAGTCCACTTTTCTGGATGTTGTCGACTGGAATGGAAAAAGAGGCAGCTTTTTGGGTGCTGTTGAGAGGGCGGTATAAAAAATATTCGCAATCAACACCGCGGTAATCTTTTTGGGTTTGTTTATCAAAAATCTGATAAATGTTTTCAAAATCAGTTAGGTAATCGCCGATAGAAAATCTTATTTTTGGGAGAGTTGGTGTGGAATTTATATGTAGATTATAACAGATTAAAGCCAATTAAGCTTTGAGGTGATATATTAGATGGAGATGAAAGGAAATCGGATTATCTGTATAACAGGTTTATGTGGATCTGGAAAAAGTGTGGTGTCAGATTTTTTGGTCAATGAAAAAAAATATCAGTTTTTAAGATTTGGTCAAATAACATTGGATGAAGTTAAGAGAAGGGGATTGGAACCAAGTGAGGCACTGGAGAAAGAAATAAGAGAAGGGATTAGAGAAAAGTATGGAATGGCGGCTTATGCGATATTGAATTTACCAAAATTTGATGAGTTGATAAAAAGGGGAAATGTGGTGGGAGATGGATTATATTCATTTGAAGAATACAAGGTAATGAAGGAGCATTTTGGGGACGATTTAAAGGTGATTGCTGTTTATGCTCCACCAAGTTTGAGGTACAAGAGAATTTCTGAAAGAGTAATGCCAGCTACTGATACAGACTTAAGACATCGACCAATTACGGTTGATGAAGCTAAAAAAAGGGATATGTCTGAACTTGAAAAACTAAATAAAGGGGGGACAATTGCAATGGCTGATTACACAATAGTGAATACTGGAGATGTTAACAGTTTACTAAAACAAATAAATGAAGTCGTCAAAGATATTGAAAGAAGTTAAATATGTTCGCCCTAGTTGGGATGAATATTTTTTAGAGCTAGCTGATGCAGTTTCTAAGAGGGCAACTTGTGATAGGGGTAGAAGTGGTTGTGTCATTGTAAGAGACAAGAGAATTTTGGTAACGGGGTATGTGGGAAGTCCAGCAGGATTGCCTCACTGTGATGAAGTGGGGCATTTGATGAAGACAATGGTTAACGAAGACGGAAGTAAAAGTGATCATTGTGTAAGAACTGTCCATGCGGAACAAAATGCAATTTGTCAGGCTGCAAAATT
>DATMWB010000027.1:0-15895 GCA_035562735.1 Candidatus Methanoperedens sp. | reverse complement strand
ACCACCTTCGGGGGTGGTAATAACAGGCATGCCAAAGGTCATGCCTTCTAAAAATTTATTCCTGGTGCCACCACCACTTCCCATGGGTGCCAGAAGGAGCCACGAGCGTTGGTAATAATATTGGGGATCTTTTGATTGGCCGTCGGCATCTGCTTCAGCAACTATAATGTCTTTTGAGGCGTATTTACCAAAAAAGTCAGGAGCAAATCTACCAATTATATTTAGTTCACAGTTGGGGATTTTCTTTTTAATTTGAGGCCAATACTTATCTAAAATCAACTCGACAGATTCTCTATTTTGCATCCATTTCATATTGGAAACACCAAAAAGAATACTTGGATTTTTTGATTTTTTTGTTTTGATAGGAGCATCTATATATTTTTGATCGACTCCATTTTGAAAATACTGAATGTCTTTTCGTCCGGTTATTTCAGAAATGATTTTTTGGTCTTCAATTCCAAAGGCAACAACAGTGTGTGTATTTTTCCAATAATGGGTTTCCCAATACTTTAACTTTCTGACATCAACCCACAAAATTGGAGCAATCAATTTTTTCCAACCACTAAGACTTTCAACATAGTGTTGGTAAACGGCGTATTCGATGGTTAAATCAACAAGCACGACGGGAATATCTGTTTTGGGAATATTGGGCATGGGATAAAAACAATCGCAGTGAATAAGATCAAATTTTTGAGTATCGATTTCTTCCTGAATTGCTTTTCTAAAATCATCTGAGATATAGTTGACCACTAAAAAGGGATAGGGACTAAAGGCAGTGGCAAAGATTTTTTTCAAATCCCAGGTTTTACCTCTTTTTACAACAATCACTTTTTGACAATATTGACGGACATCTTCTACCCCCTCTTCGTCCCGACTAAAACAAATCAAGGTTATTTCATTTTTGGGAGCAAGGTACTTTATTGAATAATAGGAGCTTCTCTGACCTCCTGATTGAGACAATCTAGGGATGTAAGGAGTAATCATGAGGATACGTCTTTTTTTTGTCATTTTTTTAGATGGAGAATTTGATAATAAAGAGCAAGAATAATCCAAATTGTATAAGCAACCTTTGAGGCTTCAAAGATATCAATAAAGACAGCATTAGCAAAGATACAGATGGTTACCGAAAAAAATACAAGTGCAAGTTGGGATTGTAGGTCTTTTGGTCTTTTTAAGATTAGAGGAAGTGTTTTTATATATAAGTAAATAAATATTATTGAAAAGGTAAGGAATCCAAAGATACCACTTTCACCGAGGTTACGAAGATAATCATTGTCTGTAGCTAGAGTAATGGAACCTAGTCCTGTACCAAGCAAAGGATTTTTTCTAAAAGCAGTAATGGCCCTTGGCCACTCAACATTAAAACGAATTTCTCCTGAGCGGGCAACACCAGCATCGGCGTCGACAGGGATATATTCATCCTCAGGTTGATGTCTAAAAACAGTGGGAGTGGGAGTGGTTAGTTTTGTAGGTTTGGTAACTGCGATAACAACAGGCGTTGGGAGAGCAAGAGTTGGGGTTGGGGTGGGACTTGGTTTACTTTTGTTTATTTGAATTTTTAAGGCAGGGATGGTGGCCAACAAACGCTGATTTAGATCTTTGGAGTTGATAATGCTAAAAATAACTAGAAGTGACACAGGGACAATCCAAATATATTTTCTAATTAGAAAAAGGGCAATAATCGTGGCTCCCCAAAATGAAAAAATGGATACTCGAGAAGCGGTTAGGGTTAACAGATGAAACCCAATTAAAAAGAGTAAAAAAGAAAATGTTTTGAGCCATTTATTTTTGGTAATAATGGCCGCGGATACAATTATGATTAAGACTAGACTTAAATAAGCTGCCAAATCGTAATGACCGGCAAAGGTTGAGGAGATTCGGGTCCAGACATTCATTTGGAGTAGTTGGCCCTTGGAAAATTCTTCATTCATGGTCGAGATAACCGGAAATTGGAAAAACTTTTGACCATAACCATAAATTGCAATACCTACCAGGGCAATTAGAGAAAATATGTAGGGAAAAAAGTAATCTTTGATATTTTTTATTCCTTCAATAGTGATAAAAAATAACGAAATATATTCAAAACGTCTAAAGGTATTTAGTAAGAGTATTGAAGGTGAAGTGTTTTGGTAGACTAAAATTGCATTGAGGGTACTAGTTAAAATGGCTATAAAATAGGCAATAAATAGTGGTGTAATTTTTTGTTTAAAAAGAGGAAATTTGTTTTTTAGCTGAAAGATAAACCAAATTAAAAAAGAAAAAGCAATGACAATATCATCAAGGCGAACGGCAACATAGGTGCCATTGACACTTAATAGAGGAAATTTTGGATACAGAGGAATAAAGAGAATTAATGAAGCCAAAATGATGCGAAATATATTTAGATTCTTTGACATACTTCTTTGTAGATAGGAATAACTAAACTTCGCAGAAAGGCATTTATTTTTAAAACTTTTTTTACAAGAGCTGTTTGCCATTTTGGTCGATGTCTTTCAAAAAATGAGATTACTCCGGTGTATTCTCGAACTATGGGGTCGGAGCGCTTGATAGCCGAGGCACCGCCTAGATGAATGATTTGTGGCCCTACTAGATACCAGGTTTGTGATTGAGGTAAGGCTAGGTGCATACGGTAGGCCCATTCTACTTCTTCACCATACATAAAGTATTTATCATCAAAACCACCTGTTTTATCGACAATTGAGCGACGTATCAACATAAAAGCACCGGTTACCCAGTCTTGTTGATGATCTTTTAAATAGTATTTTTCTCGAGTATAGAATTGGGGGGTGTGGGGGTGAAAAGCGGGAACTATTGAATTAAAAAATGGTAAGTCATCAAGTCCAAGTGACCAGGCGATGGTATTTAAGAGGTTGGGAAAGGAACCACCACTTGCCTGAATGCTTAGGTCTTTGTTTAGCAGTTGAGCGGTACACATATGAGCCTCAGGATGGGCAGAAAGCCAGTTGAGACTTTGGCTGATGGCTGAGTGGAGAACGATGGTATCAGAGTTTAATAAAAGGATGTAATTACCTTTGGCAATTTTTATGGCTTGATTGTTGGCTTTGCCAAAACCAGTATTTTCTTTATTGGCTATAAAAGTTATGTTTTTTACTTTTTTTAGTTCTTTTACAGAATTGTCTTGAGAATTGTTGTCGACAACGATTATTTCTGTGGGAATTTTTTCGTTTTTTGAAGAAACTTTAAGATCAAATTCTAGTCCCTTGTCAGCAAAGACAGATTTTAAACAATCAAGCGTAATTTGACAGGTGTTAAAAGAGACGATAATTATTGATAAAAGTGGGTTAGCGGGCATGTTTTTTAAAAAATTTAAAGTATAAGCTCAGCACAAAGATAATGGCAATTTCAGTGGCAAAAAATGATAAAAGACGCAAAGGAATGGGGGTTGGAATTACTTTTAGAGTAATTTTACTTCGATATTCTTTGCCTTCATAGATAAGTTTGTTTTTGATTCTTTTTTCTGGTTTGGTAAAGACATCATTTTCCCATTCATAACCGTTTATATACAAAGATTCCTTGAAAGGAAGAGAGAATTCTTCAAGATAATAG
This sequence comes from Candidatus Methanoperedens sp., assembly GCA_035562735.1. GTDB lineage: Bacteria > Patescibacteriota > Microgenomatia > UBA12405 > UBA12405 > UBA12158. Next base: position 12,328 of record DATMWB010000027.1, on the reverse strand, counting down.
CTTTGAATTGTATCTTTGATAATTGATTTACTTAATTCTGGGGGGTGGTTTAAACGAACGATTATGGGACTCGTGTAGACAGACTTATAAAAATTTATGACTTCTGTTCGAGAAAGGTTGGTGTAATATGCAGAGACATTTTTTAATTGAATAGTATCGCCAGGCTCGTTTGATTTGGCACTACTGGGTAAATCTTTTAAAACAGGAGTAGGGATAAGAAGATATGTTAGTGAAAAGGCATTAAACAAGACAAAAGTGATTATTTTTATTTTATTTACCATTATTGAAAAAGCATTGGTCTACCAAGTTTGTATTGAGGATTTGTAAGTTTTCTGTCGGAAATTTTTTTGGCGGGAACACCTCCCCAAACTTCAAAATCAGGGATGTTTTTAGTAACAACAGCTCCAGCGGCAACGATGGCTCCTTTACCAATGGTGATGCCAGGAAGAATAATAGCTCGAGGACCGATAAAGACATAGTCGCCGATAGTAACAGGACCAAAGGAATTGCCAAAATCAGGGGAATTTATGTCGTGTTCATCATTGTAAATCATAACTTCACTGGCAAGACTGGTGTGGTTTCCAATACTAAGAGGAGCTCGGCCATCAAGAAAACAACGAAAACCAATTAGAGAATCATGACCAATTTTTATGCCACTTGGTTTGAAAAAATTTACACCCATATAAATGTTTGAATCAAAGGGCATATTTACTCCAGAGAGAATATAAAAAAACTTTCTAATGGTATGACTGGGGATATAAGCAATAATTCTAAGAAGTAATAATTCCAGTTCAATAAGGATGGTTAGTAGACGATTAAATACCTTTGGGAAGAAATTTTTTGGGGTAATTTTTTGACCAACATATTGGTTCATAAGTGAATTATACATTTTTAATGTATAAATTTTTGATGAAATAGGTTGATGAGATTTTTAGCAGAATTTTCCCAAGTAAATTTATTGGCTTGTTTAAGACTGTTTTTAACAATAGATTCCTTGTATTTAGAATTTAATATTTTTTCAAAGGCGAGGAGTAAGCTGGAACTATCCTCTGGGTCTATATAGATGGCAGAATCGCCAAGAACTTCTTTAAGTGAAGGAATATCGCTGGCAATTACTGGAGTAGCGACTTTTTGACTTTCAATGGCAGGAATTCCAAATCCCTCATAAGTACTTGGGATCACCAAAGAGATAGCATTTTGATACAAAGCCCATTTCTCTTTTTCACTGATGTAATCTGTGAAAATAACTTGATTTGTTAGATTTAGTTGTTTGATGGCAGTATCGATTTCATCAAAAAGCCAACCCTTTTTTCCAGCAATGACAAGCTGAAATGAATCCCCTCTTTTTTTTAGGAATTTTGAAAAAGTATCGATTAAAAAGGGATAGTTTTTGTTTGGTTTTAGGGTACCAACGGCTAAAAAATATGGAGATTTGATATTAAATTTTTTTAATATTTGATTCTTTTCCTTTTGAGAAATTTGTTTTGGGGTACCGACACCATTGTAGACAATTGAGATTTTTCCTGGAGGTATTTGATAGGTGTTTATAAGCTCATTTTTAGTAAATTGAGAAACGGCAACAATATGATGGGCTTTGTCTATTGAGGACTTGGTCCAATTAATAAGTTGATATAAGTCTTTTTTTGTAAACTGGTCCTGATATTTTAGATAGCCGATATCATGAACAGTGGGAATAGTGGGAACTGGAGAAAATAGAGGTGAATAGTGACTTGGCGAGTAAAACAAATCGATTTTTTTGGAAAATAAAAATAGGTGCAAGGGTAGAGCAATTTTAGTCCATAGTTTTTTTGGGCCAAAAACCATATAGTGCCAGTTTTTATTTTCTGGTGGTAAATCTCCTAGAGGTTTTTCTTTTAAATATATCCAAAATTTGTTGTTAACATTTTGTCGATGAAGCTCTACTAAGAGGTTGTAGGCGTACTGGCCAACTCCAACTCGAATTTTGGTATTGGCCTCATTACCATCGATACCAATACTTAACCCAGGGGGAAAATTTTGAGTATTTTGCATAATTATTAAGGAAAATTAACCCTTGGGAATTGTTATTGAATTATTAATATTTATGATACTTTTATACAATTCTAATGTGTTTTGGGCTGTGATATCCCAAGAAAATTTTGAAGCAGCTTTTATCGATTTTTGTGAAAGTTGATGTCTAAGGCTTGATGAAGAAAGTAATTTTAGTATTCCATGGTAGATACTATCTATTGAAGTAGGGTCAACAAGAATTCCAGAGTCCCCCACAACTTCGGGCATGGAAGAAGTATTGCTGCTTAGAACTGGGACACCAACTTTCATAGATTTTATAAGGGGTAGTCCAAAGCCTTCATAGAGTGAAGGATAGGCTAAAAACAAAGCTTTAGCATGGAGACTCACCATATCTTTTTCAGGAATATAGCCAAGAATTTTTATAAAGGGATTTTTTAGATGAAGAACATCCTTGCCCCAACCATATTTTCCAGTGATGGCAAGTTCGATCCTACTTTTTGGATATTTTTGTCGATATAGATTGAAGGCGGCAATTAGACTGGGGAGATTTTTTCTGGGTTCACGGGTGCCTTGGGATAAAATGTATTTACCAAGACCATATTGTTTTTCAATGCTAGAAATTTTTTTAAACTGTTTTTCTTTTGAAAGTTTTAAAAATTCCCCATATTTATCTTCGGCGGCTTCATAAATGACACTACATTTTGAAGGACTTATTTTAGGAAATATTTTTAAGAGATCATTTTTCGTGTTTTCAGATACACATATAAAATGGTGACATTTTCTTGAGGCCCAATACATCTTTTGATGGTGGGTAGTGACGATTTTTTTATGGAGCCATTTTGGATATAAAAAAGGAGTCAAATCGTGGACGGTGGTCAGGGTTTTGGCTTTGATACTGGGAGGTTGGGTCCAATCTGAGGTGTGAAAAATGTCAGCGCGGCCGATGAAAAATTCAATAGGGAGAATATGGAGTTTGTTCCAGAGAAAGGAAAGAAGAGTTTGGGGAAAGCGGGATTGATAAATTTGAACATTTTTATATTTTGTTAGTGCAGTAATTTCTTTTGATATTGGCAGACGTAGTGAGGAGTAAAACAATTTATAAGTGTTTTGCCTGTCATTTTTTAGAAGATGTCGAACAAGATTTAGGGTGTAATTGCTTACTCCAGTACCGTAGGCTGTTGAGGAAACATCTATGCCAATAATCATTTGTTTATGGTTGATTTTATCAAATATGAAAAATTGCGGAGTCGTTCCACAATAATTTGAGGTAAATTTTTCAATAGTTCGGTCGTTGAATAATTCTTTTTTATAAAATATATCCAATTTTTGAACGTTTGTTTTGCTCTGAAGTTGCCCATTTTATTGCTGGTGGCTCCACCGAGGTGAAAGGCTTTGGCAGAGGGAATAAGTAAAGTTTTGTAATTATTTTTGTTAAGTCGAAAGGCAACATCAACATCTTCGATATAAGCAAAATAATGCTCGTCGTACAATCCAATTTTTAAAAGAATATCTTTGTTGTAAATTACAGCGGCGCCACTAGAACCCCAAACATGTTTAGATGAGTAGTTAAGTGGTTGAGAAGTTGAGAAGTGATTTTGAATGCATTTGCCCGACCAGTCAAAACTAATTCCTTGGGATTCGATTTTTGAACCATCTTTGGAAAGGACAGTGCCACAAAAACAGGCAACGGTTGGGTGTTTTTTTATGGAAGAGATAATAAGTTTAAAAAAATTTTTATCGAGATTGACATCATTGTTTAGAAGACATACATATTCATGTTTGGCGGCTAGTATGCCCTTATTTACGGCAGTGGCAAAACCAGTATTAGTTTTTAGTTTAATAGTTCTGTGGTTAACTAGAGGAGTAGATGAGTAGTTAAAAAGTTCTAAGCTATTATCACTTGAGCCGTTGTCCACAAGAATTATTTCAAATTTCGATTGCTGGCAACTATGAATAGCGGTATGAAGGTGAACAAGACATTCAGAAAGATATTTGGCGCCGTTGAAATTGGGAATAACAACAGAAATATTTATATTTTTTTTAAGTGGCATAAAAATTGAGATCTATTTTTATATTATCTCCTTTTTTTAGATTTAGTTTATTGGCTTGACCAGAGTTTAGCTCGATAACATATTTAACGGCTTTGGTGCTTTGGTAAAATGAGAGTTCTAAGTCGGACTTATAGGGTTCTGGGAGAGCGGTGTAGATATCAGTAATATTGCCATTTTTATCAATAAAGATTATGTCAAGTGGAATGAGGGTATCTTTCATCCAAAAACTTTGGAAGGATTCAAAGGGAAATACAAAAATCATGCCGCACTCAGAGCAAAGTTCTTTTCTACCTGATAGTCCTTTTCCATGAAGATAAAGATTGTCGGCAACTTCAAGAGAAAATACAGTATTGCCAATTTCTTGTTTTATGGTTTTGGTAATTTTTCTGGGATATTTAAGATAAACAATTAGGGCAATTGCAATCAAAATTATTAGATATCCAATTTTTTGCATAGATTTGCTCCTATCTTATCCCAAGTAAAACGTTGGGATACATATTTAAATCCTAAACTAGAAAACTTTTTTTGGAGAGTTTTGTTTTGGGTAATTTGCAGAATTTTCTTTTTCAAATCATGGGGATCTTTTTTTGAAAAAATTAAGCCCGATTGTGATTTTTTGATTAGTTCAATTGAGGCAGGAATGTCAGCGGCGAGGACTGGTTTTGATCTAGCCATGGCTTCAATTAAAACAAGTCCAAAGCTTTCCTGAGTTGAGGGGGAAATGAGAAGTTGACAGTTATCAATCAACTGACTTAGTTTTGAATTGTCAAAGGAAAATATTAGTTTTATTCGTTTGGAAACAGAAGGTGGAAGATTTTCTATTTGAGCTTTGATTTGGGGGTAAAATAGGGTTTTTTGTCCGGCTAAACTAAGGGTGAATGTGTTGGGGAGAAGAGCAAAGGCACTTATGAGCGTAGAAATATTTTTGTGAGCAGCAAAGGAGCCGATATATAAGAGATTAGTAGATAAATAGTTTTGAAGTTTAGAAGTTGAGAGGAAAGATTTGTCGACACCATTACCAAGATTTAACAATTTATTTTTTGGGATAGAGAGATGACGGTGAAAATAATTTGTTTCGTAATCAGTTAGGGTCCAAATAAAATCAGCAGATTTTAGGGTATTTAATAGAATTGGTGTTTGAAAATCATGATCATTTTGGTGAAAGGAAGCATTGATTATTAATTTGGGAGAATGGTTAAACAGAGTTTTAGTAATAAAGCGGATTAAGCGGGCGTATAGAACTATGGTGGTTGGGAGTGGTCCGGCAATAATAAAATCAGGTTTAAAATTAAAACTAGAAACTAGAAACTTGAAACCAGAAAAAATCGGACCTTTAGAAAATGTTTTGAAGTTAGGAAGAAATCTCGATAATAGTTTGAAGGGGCGGTGAAATATGGTGATTACCGGTAGACGGATAATGTTTTGTTCATTTTTGTGGGAAAGGATTTGATTATGGTGTGTAGAGACAAAATCATCAGTTGAATGACAATTGCTGGTAACCACTAAAACTTGATGACCATTTTTTTTGAGATACTCCCCCATTTTACTGATAACTTTTGAGCCGCCATCGATGGCCGGAGGGAAAATATGAGTTATTAGTAAAACGCGGGCCATTGATATAGTATATTTCATAAAGGAATGAAAATCTTAAAAAGTATATTTGGTTCAAAATTGTTTCAGCTGTTTTTTTCAGCAATATTAATTTTTATTGCTTTTAGAAAAGTTGATATTTTAAAGCTTTTAAATGAAGTTCAACAAGTTCCTTGGTGGATGGTAGTGGCACTTTTGGCTTATATGTCGATGTCAATGCTAATTGGAGGTCTACGATGGAGCGTCTTGGTTTTTGAAAAAGTGACCTTAAAAGATGTATTGTCATTTACTCGGGCGACTTATGCTGGTTGTTTTTATTCACTTTTTTTCCCATCTTCAGTAGGCGGAGATTTACTTAAGTGGACTTCACTTTTAAAAAAATATCCACATATTTCAAAATTTAAGCTGGTGGGGACGGCTCTTATTGACAGGGTGATTGGTTTTAGTGCTTTTGTTTTTGGGGCAATGGTGGCTTTGATTGTGGGAAAAATGTTGAATTATCAATTTCCTGAGATATTGTTTTGGTTGTTTTTAGGCTTAACTTTTTCTTTGGTTGTTTTTTATGTTTTAGTTTTTAGTTTAGATTTTGAAAAGATTATCTCTTTGTCAAAGCACTTATGGTTTTCGAAGTATTTAAATAAGTTATTTGAAATTGTTGATTTATTAAAGCAGGGCAACAAAAAAAGAATCCTAATTTGTTTTTTGATTTCGATGTTTGCTGAGCCAATCTGGATGGTGATGACTTGGCTGACTTCATTGGCTGTGGGCGGCGGATTGAAGATTTTGGAAGTGTTTATCTTTATGCCAATAATTTCTTTGATTTTGGTTTTGCCAATTTCTTGGGCAGGTTTTGGGGCAAGAGAAAATTTATTTTTAATATTTTTTGGACAGCTTGGAATAGAGCCTGAAAAGCTATTGTTGGTTTCGGCATTTGGCGGAGTTTTAGGGATATTAAACGCTCTACTGGGTGGAGTGATTTTGCTGTTTTGAGTTTAGATTCTAATATCGAGGTGTGAGCCAAGACCTTGGGAAATCTTTTTTAATAATTCAATTGAAGGATTGGCATTCATTGATTCAATTCTACAAATTACTGCTTGAGTAGTATTGGCCTTTTTTGCTAGATCGCGTTGGGACATTTTCTTCTTTAATCTTTTTTCAATAATTTGTCGGGCTAAAAGATATTCTGGCTCTGATTCCTTCCAAGCTTTTTTAAATTCCGGATTTTTTAATCTCTTTTTAAGATCCTCTCTAAAATTAGGTAAATCTTTTATTTTAATCATCATTCATGATATCTTTTAAGATATCAGTTGTCAATAAGTTGTTGATATCTCTTCATAGCAATTTTAATTTCTTTTGTAGGTGTCTTTTGTGTTTTTTTGATAAATCCATGAATTAAAATTATTTCATCTAAAATAACACTGACATAAAGTATTCTGATGTTGTCTTTTCCAAGTATTCTAATTTCCCAAAATGGTGTGTTAAAAATCTTTTTAAGATGAGGATTAGCAGAAGTTAGTCCATATTCTTCTATAGTATGGATTATTCTAATAACTTTTGATTGTTGTTTTGGACTAATTGAGTTTAGAAATTCTGTAATGTATTCATGTTGAGTATCTTTGTAATATTTTACAGAAGTCATGTAAAGATTATTACATGAATCGTTAGTATTGTTGTTTGAAGTATTGTTTGATAATATTTTTTAACTGTCAAGAGTATCTCCTTTTTTGATTAAGTCAAAAGTAGGGGTTGGCAACCGAGGCCTTCGACTAGCTCAGGCTATGAGACACACGGTGCCCGTCCAAAAGTTTTGGAAGACAGGCCTTATATATTAAAAAGGAAAAATATGAACTATTTTCAATTTTCGTCCGAGTCCGTGGGTTCTGGCCATCCAGATAAAGTTTGTGATCAAATTTCTGATGCGGTGTTAGATGAAGCCCTTAGATTGGATAATAAGTCTCGAGTGGCTGTGGAGACTTTGGTTACTGTAAATAAAATTGTTTTGGCGGGTGAGGTGACATGCAATAAAAAAATTGATTTTGAAAAGGTGGCAAGGGAAAAAATAAAAGAAATTGGTTTTGATAAGGAGATTTATAATTTTACAGACAAATCCCCCATTGAAATATATATCCACCAACAATCTTCTGATATTGCTTTGGGTGTTGATAGTGATGGGGCTGGTGATCAGGGAATGATGTTTGGATATGCCTGTGATGAGACAAAGGAGCTGATGCCTTTACCTATTGTGCTGGCACATAAACTTTGCCAAAGGATGGACGTGTTAGAAAAGAGTGAAAAGTGGATTCGTCCTGATGGAAAATCACAAGTGACTTTGAATTATAAAAATGGGAAAGTAGTGGGGATTGAAAAAGTGGTACTGGCAAAACCACTGGATTATTCAAAAAAAATTGATTATAAACAGTTTTTTTATGAAAAGGTTATTATTCCAGTGCTCGAAGAATATAAACTAAGTGTAGGGGAAAATCAGGTAGTTTTTAATGGAACTGGTAGATGGGAAATTGGCGGGCCAGCGACTGATACTGGAGTTACGGGTCGAAAAATTGTAGTTGATACATACGGGGGTATGGGCCGGATTGGAGGAGGATGTTTTTCGGGAAAAGATCCAACAAAGGTGGATAGAAGTGCGGCTTATGCGGCAAGATTTTTGGCAAAAAGTGTAGTGGCTGCTGGAATGGCAAAAAGGTGTGAAGTAGAACTAGCTTATGCCATAGGTGTTCGAGATCCAGTTGGAAAAGGAATTGACACCTTTGGAACAGAGCAAAAAAGTAAAAAGATAATTGAAGATTTTGTGTGGAATTTGATGGACTTGTCCGTAAAAGGAATTATTGATAAGTTTGATTTAAGAAGACCAATATATGCTAGAACTGCAAAATATGGTCATTTTGGAAATAACAATTTCCCTTGGGAAATTGTAGATAAATAGTGAGTAGAAAATTAGATAAATAGATTAGTAGATAAGTAGTAAGATGTATGTATGCTATATCACAATATTTTAGTATGGAAAAAAGCACATGAATTTACTCTTCAAATTTATTTAATTACAAAAAAATATCCAAAGGATGAATTATTTGGAATTGTTTCTCAAATGAGAAGAGCATCTAGTTCTGTTCCTGCAAATATTGTTGAAGGAAATGCTAGGAGGTCAAACAAAGAGTTTGCTCAATTTTTAGTTCAGGCAAGAGGTTCTTTGTCTGAAACACAATATTTTTTAGAATTATCAAAAGATTTGGAATATATATCAAAAATTGAATATGAAAGTCTTACTGAACTGTCAATTGAAGTGGCCAAGATGTTAAACTCATTATTAACGAAAGTTAAAAGTAGTAGCTATTAAAACTACTTATCTAATTATCTATTAAACTATTTAACTAATATGATATTAGTCGTCGGAGGAGCTGGTTATATCGGCTCTGAAATAAACAAAGAATTAAATCAAGCAGGGTTTCAAACAGTGGTTTTTGACAGTTTGGTGTCGGGACATCGTGAGGCGGTAAAGTGGGGAGAATTTTATGAAGGTTCTCTTGATAGATTGGATGATATTAGGGGAGTTTTTAAGAAATATCAGATTGAGGCAGTGCTTGATTTTGCGGCTTTTATTGAAGTTGGTGAGTCAGTCAAAGATCCCCAAAAATATTATTACAACAATTTGGTAAATACTCTTAATTTGTTGCAAGTGATGAAGGAGTTTGAAGTAAAAAAAATAATCTTTTCATCAACTGCAGCAACCTTTGGAGAACCTAAGTATGTACCTATTGATGAGGCACATCCACAATGGCCAATAAATCCCTATGGTTGGACAAAATTGATGATAGAAAGAGTTTTTGCGGATTATGATATTGCTTACGGCCTAAGATATGTGGCCCTGCGATACTTTAATGCCTGTGGGGCAAACGAAGAAGCAGATATTGGCGAGAATCATAATCCAGAATCACATCTTATTCCACTAGTCCTCGATGCGGCTATTGGGAAAAGAGAAAATATAAAAATTTTTGGGACAGACTACCCTACTCCTGATGGAACCTGTGTCAGAGATTATATTCATGTGGTCGATTTGGCTTCGGCTCATTTGTTGGCTTTAAAACATCTAATGAGTGGTGGAGAATCTAGACAATACAATCTTGGTAATGGCAAGGGGTTTTCGGTTCGAGAAGTAATTAATGCTGCCAAAAAAGTAACAGGAAAAGACTTTGAAGTTGTAGAGGTGGAAAGACGTCCAGGGGATCCCCCAAGCCTAATTGCTTCATCTGAGAAAATTAAAAATGAATTAGGTTGGGAGCCAAAACATACTAATATCGAGGAGATAGTAGCATCGGCTTGGAAATGGCACCAAAAAAAGGCATAATAAGCGTATGACAAAAATTGCAGTTATTGGAACAGGCTATGTGGGCTTAGTTACAGGAACTTGTTTGGCTGAAATTGGTCACAGTGTGTTTTGTGTAGATATTGATTTCTCAAAAATTGAGAATTTAAAAAAAGGAATAATTCCCATATATGAGCCTGGATTGGAGGAAATTGTAAAAAAGAATTTTGAAAAAAAAACTTTGGTGTTTACAACTGATTTTGCTGAAGCGGTAAAAAATTCGGAAGTAGTGTTTATTGCTGTGGGTACTCCCCCAATGGCTGATGGGTCGGTAAATTTGGAATATGTAAAAACTGCGGCAGAGTCGATAGGAAAATCGATGAACGGATATAAGGTGATAGTCAACAAGTCAACGGTACCAATAGGCACTGGTGATGCGGTTCAAAGAATAATATCAACCTATTATAAGGGAGAATTTGATGTTGTGTCTAACCCAGAGTTTTTAAGAGAAGGAAGTGCGGTTGATGATTTTATGAATCCAGATAGGATTGTTATTGGAAATGGTGGAGAAAAAGGAAAAAAACTGATGCTTGATTTGTACTCTCCCCTACCTGGTGAAAGGGTAATTACCAATATTAAGACTGCAGAAATGATTAAGTATGCCTCAAATGCCTATCTGGCGACTTCAATTTCTTTTATTAACTCAATTGCCAATATTTGTGAAAAGGTGGGGGCAGATGTGACTGAGGTAGCTCATGGAATGAGGCTTGACAAGAGAATTGGCAAATATGCCTTTTTAGATGCAGGAGTAGGTTATGGTGGTTCGTGTTTTCCAAAAGATGTAAAAGGCTTAATTCAGATTGCTTATGAAAACAATGTGGGTTTTGATATCTTAGAATCGGTGGAATCAACCAATGAAGCCCAAAAACAATCACTACTCCCAAAAATTCAAAAATTACTAGGAGAAAATTTACATGGTAAAAAAATTGCAGTGTGGGGGCTAGCATTTAAAGCAGAGACAGATGATATGAGGGAGGCACCGGCTCTGACAGTTTTAAAACAACTTCAAGATAGAGACGCCCATATCGTGGTATTTGATCCGGTGGCTCAAGAAGGGGCAAAAAAGAATATGACAAATTTGGAATTTGCTCCTGATTTTTATGAAGCGGTAAAGGAGGCTGATTGCTTAGTAATTACCACTGCCTGGAAAGTGTTTAAAGAGGCTGATATGGCCAAGATAAAATCCTTGATGAAAAGTCCAAATGTCGTTGATGGAAGAAACGTGTATCGGGTTGAGGAGATGGAAAAACTTGGTTTTAACTATATTTCTGTGGGAAGATGAAAAGTAGTCAAAAGATAGTAGTAATAATCCCTGTATACAACGAAAACCAAAGAGCAGTTAAGACCATAAAAGATGTTTTGAGACATTTTAAAGGGGAAATTGTGGTTGTTGATGATGGTTCTACTGACAATACCAAGGAATTGGTTGAAAGACATTTTAAAGACATTTCTCGACTGACCCTAATAAGTTATAAGAAAAACAAAGGCAAGGGAGCAGCCCTAAGAGTTGGAGTAGAGATGGCATGGAAAAAAGGTGGAGAGGCAGTAATATTTATAGACGCTGATGGCCAGCATAATCCAAAGTATCTAAAAAAGTTTAAGAGAAAATTGGAGGATAATAAGATTGTTTTTGGATATAGGATGCTAAGCAGAAAAATGCCATTTTTAAGACGCTTAGGAAACATTGTAGCGGTAAATCTAATTAGAGTGCTATTTAACATAAGAAAAAAAGATTTGTTGTCAGGATATTTGGGTTTCAAAAAAGAAATATATGAAAAAATTAAGTGGACTTCGGACAGATATGGAATTGAGACTGAAATGGCGACAAAAATTGGTAGAAACAAGTTGGAGTTTTACGAATTTAAAATTGATACTATTTATATTGATAAATACAAGGGAGTGACACTACTGGATGCTATTAAGGTTTTAGCTCAAATCCCACGGTGGTATTTTACAAAATGAAAAATATAAAAAAGTTATCAATAGTGGTGCCAGTCTATAACGAGGAAAAGACAGTTGCCTTGATTTTAAAAAAAATATTTGAGGTTGACTTTGGGAAGGTAAATCTTGAAGTGATTGTGGTAAATGATGGTTCAAAAGATAAGACTTTAGAAATTCTTGAAAAACTAAAGAAGAAATATCCCATAAAATTGGTTACTTATAAAGACAATAGAGGTAAAAGCTCGGCCCTCAGAGAAGGTTTTAAGCATGTAACTGGTGATGTGGTGACAGTTCAGGATGGGGACTTAGAATACAGTCCAAGGGATTTTAATAAGATGTTAAAAAAGATGCTAGAGGA